>CALLMJ010000021.1 GCA_938006875.1 uncultured Bacteroidia bacterium | reverse complement strand
TGGGAAATAATGGCTTCCTATTAAGCGATGTCGCAGGTAACCCTAAACTCAAACCTGAAAGACTTACAGGGCAAGAAATCGGTTTAGATTTAAGATTCTGGGAAAACCGTTTCGGTTTAGATTTTACTTGGTACAATCAAGTTACAAAAGATGCGATTTTCAGCGTACCCGTTGCGAGAAGTTCTGGATACTATGCGTTAATTTCTAATGCAGGGCAAGTTCAGAATAAAGGTTTTGAAATTGTTTTCAATGCAAAACCTGTAAAAACAGAGAAAATCCTTTACAGTATTGATTTAAACTTCACTAGAAATAGAAATACCGTTAAAACTTTAGCACCAGGCGTAGAGAGTGTATTCTTAGGAGGTTTTGAAGGTTCAGATGCGCGTGCTGTTGCAGGCCAACCTTATTCTGCTCTTTATGGTAACAGTTGGCAGATGCACAATGGTAAAATCGTTGTAGATGAGTATGGCTATCCTGTCATGGACCCCGTCTATAAACCTATTGGTGACCCTAATCCTAAATTTATTGCAGGGCTTCGTAATTCCTTAACTTTCTCTGGCAAATTTTATTTCTCTTTCCTATTAGATTTCAGAAAAGGTGGCGATATCTGGAACGGTACCTTAGGCGCTTTAAATTACTTTGGTACTTCCTTGACTTCTGCTACGCGCGAGGTTAAAGATGGTAAAATTGGGCAAATCCCACTTGTTAATGCTCCCGCTACTATCAACCGTGGGGACTCTATCCTAGTTGACGGAGTAGTTTTCAATCCTAACACAGGGCAATACGAACAAAATACTGTAAAAGTAGCCGCTGACCAAGATTGGTACCGATTCATTGAAAGTGGTTTCTTTGGTCCAGCCTCTCAATTCGTTCAAGATGGTTCCTGGATTCGCTTGCGTGAAGTCTATTTAAGTTATCCTCTTACTCCCGTTAACGTAAAACATGTCAGTAGAATTGAATTTAGTTTTACAGGGCGTAATTTACTACTTTATGCCCCTAACTTTACAGGTATTGACCCAGAAACCTCCTTAACAGGTGCAGGAAATAATGCTAATGGTTTAGCTTATTTTAATTTACCGAATACGCGTTCGTTTATTTTTGGTGTTAAAATGTTTTTTAATTAAAAGGGAAATGATAATGAAACGTAAAATTCTTTTGATAGCTATATTATTATGGAGCCAGATAGGCTGCAAAAAATACTTTGATGTCAATGAGTCTCCCAATGACCCTAAAGATGCAAGTGTAGATTTTATGTTACCTGCTATACAAGCATCTATGTTTTTAGATAATACCGGGCATTTAGCAAGACTTACCAGTATGTTACTACATCAATCTGCAGGAACAGACCGACAGTACCAAGCTTATGACCTAACCTACAACATTACGGAATCCGAGATTGATAATGAATGGAATAATTTATACGCTCATACCTTAATGAATGCTACGCAAATGATTGCCAAAGCTGATGGTATCAATCCTTGGTATGCGGGCATTGGGCGTGTCATAAAAGCCATGAGCTTAGGGCTTGCCACCGACTTATGGGGAGATATTCCCAATTCGGATGCTTTTAAAGGTACGGATAACCTTACTCCAACCTATGATTCCCAACAACAGGTTTACCAAGATATACAAAAACTGCTTTCTGATGCTATTACGAATTTCAATCAACCTGCTAACAAAAATTTAATTAAACCCGGCTCTAATGACTTAATTTATAGGGGAGATATTACCAAATGGAAAATTTTAGCTTACATGTTGAAGGCTCGCTACGCTAATAATTTAAGCAAAAAGAACCCCAATGCCTCCGCAACTGAAGCTCTTCAGTATGTTCAACAAGCGAAAAACCTTGGTGCTTCTAATGACGCTATTATGTATGCCGTTTTTGGAACTGATGCTACTAACAATAACCTATGGTATCAATTTTTATCGGATAGAGATGGTTACATTTCTATGGGCAAGTACTTTATTGATTTGCTTGAAAATTTAAACGACCCTCGTTTACCTTTGTATGCGGAAGTAAATGATAGTGGCATGTACTACGGAGCAGAGCCAGGTGGAAGTAACATAGACCCAGGAGGTTTTTCTATTATTAGTATGACTACTTTTGCTGGTCCTGATTCCCCTGTTCCCTTAGTAACGTATGCAGAGTTGCTCTTTATTGAAGCGGAAGCGAATAAGCGATTAGGAAATGAAGCCGCCGCTTCACAAGCTTTTGATGAGGCTATCACGGCTTCCCTTGAACAGTTTGGAGTTTCTGCTACTGAAATTACCAATTATCTCGCTGCTAATGGCTCAAATGGTAACCCCGTAACCCTCGAACAAATTATGACCCAAAAATACATCGCTTTATTTACCAATATCCAAGCTTATACCGATTGGCGTAGAACCAATTTCCCTAATCTCTCCCCCTCCCCAAGTAATAGCCAAATCCCTCGCCGTTTGCCTACCCCACAATCCGAAAGAATCTTTAACCCCAAAGCCAAAGTCAATAACAATATCTACGATAAAGTTTGGTGGGACCAGTAATTTAAAATGAATGATGAAAAGAGGGTGCCAATAAACGCCCTCTTTTTTAATTTATTTACTACCTGAAACCTTTGACCAATTGGGTTCATCTCCAGGTAATTCTGCTCTATGAGACCACCTCAAAGTTCCTTGAAAATAAACAAAAGTTCCACTTAAAACGGTTGGGTCTTCTTTATCGGTATAACTTTCATTTTTATAACCCTTAAAAGTTAAATCTACAACTCTTTTTAAAAAAGTGGGTATAAAAAACTTTGAGGGTGTCATTTTATTGATTTTAAAGCGTTTATAGAGAACTTGTTCTGGGTCTGAAATATGCATAGTATTGGAAAAAAATCTTTTTTCAAAGAACTTTTCTCCTTTTTCTAAATTAGAAGTATGAATAAAAATAATGGGAGGGAAATTGGGATTTTTTTCTACTAATTTTTTGAGTTCATCTACAGAATGTTTACAAAACATACAGTTCAAATGTCTTAGAAAATGAACAATAACCAAGGGAAAATGATGAATAATTTCGGAGAAATCATCGCTAGGTAAGTGCATACCCTGAACTTTTATACCATCAATGGAAATATCTTCAGCCATAAAAATTTGTAGTTTTGCAAAATAAAAACAAATATATGCCAAATACAATAAATTTAAAAAATTTTATATTGTTCATTTTTTTAGTTGCCTGTAATTCTCAGAAGAAACAATTTATACAAGATGCTCCCTTAATTTCCGATACTTTTATAGATAGTGATTCTGTTTTACATAAAATTGAACCTGGACAGAAATGGGTTCTCTGGGCGGATAATCATATTCTTTTAGCAAAAGATTTAGGCATTGTGTCTTCAAATTTATTTATTAACCCTAATTTTCCAGATACCATTTTCCCTTATTTTTCGGATGAACAAGCCAAAGAAATTCAAAATTTTAAATTTATTATTGATAGTGATGAAGCCGATGCAACTTTTTTAAACTCTTTTCAAAACAAAAAAAATCAATTAGTCAATTTTAGAACTTTAAAATTAGACGATATATTATATCAAATTCGTGTAATAGGAAAAATTTTGGGGAAAGAAAAAGAAGCTAATCGTATGGCAGATTCATTAAATATGGTAAAAAATGAAATTCAAAAATCTATTCCTAAAAAATCGAAATTAAAAGTTTTAATGGTATTGAATAATCAACCTCTAATGGTAGCAGGAAAAGGGAGTTATCTGCAAGAAATGATGGATATTTGTGGTTTCCAAAATATATTTGAAGATAAACAAGAAGCTTCTGTTGAAGTTGATATAAAAGAAGTTATTCAAAAACAACCTGATGTTATTTTTGCTATTTCTGATGACCCGAAATTTTCCGAGCAATTTATTGGTTTAAGTACACAAACATTCAAAATTCCAGCTATTCAAAATGAAAAGTCCTTTCAGTTAAGTCCTATGAATTTTATAGGTTCTAATAAAGAATGTTTTTTAGGATTATATCAAATGGCAAAAACGGTTTATCCTACTGCCCTTGAACCCTATGATTCTTTAACTAAAAAACTAAATTAGAAGAAAAATCTTGTTTTTTTAAAAGAATATGATATTTCACTTGGATTATTAGTTTAAAAAATTCTGACTTAACTTTACTTTTTTCTGCCGTCAAATCAGCAAATCCTGGGCTTCTTTCTAACTTTGATATAATAAAAAATAAGCAAAAAATATTACGATTAATTGACAATAAATTAATTATTTAATTTTGTTTTGCAACGGTCTCTGTTTTATAACTTTCATTTGTTTTGAAAGATTAATTTTAGTAACAAAGAAAAAATTAGTAATTTTGCGAACTAATTTATTAAAATAGTTTTATGAAAGTGTCTCAAATGGCAGAAACCCTTATTGGTTCTGAAATTATCAAATTGGCTGGTATTATTAAAGAAAAAATTAAAAATGGAGAAAAAATTCATAATTTAACCATTGGTGATTTTGATTCCAAAATATTTCCTATTCCTTCAGAATTAGAACAAGCGATTGTAGATGCTTATGCCTCTAAAGAAACCAATTATCCTGAAGCTGATGGGCTTCTTATATTACGTCAAGCTATTCAAAACTTTTTAAAACAAACCCTTCAATTGGAATATGAGTTAGATGAAATCTTAGTGGCAGGAGGTGCAAGACCCTTAATTTTTGCTATTTATATGGCTTTATTAGATGAAGGAGATAAAGTGATTTTTCCTGTACCTTCATGGAACAATAATCACTACACGCATATATTGAAAGGTTCTCCAATTGTACTAAAAACGAAACCAGAGGATTTCTTTATGCCTAATGCTTCTTTAATTGCTCCCTATGTAAAAGATGCTACTTTATTAGCTTTATGCTCTCCTCTTAATCCTACGGGAACAGTTTTTACTGACAATCAATTAAAAGGAATTTGTGAATTAGTTCTAAATGAAAATACGAAAAGAAGCCCTAACGAAAAACCCCTTTATGTAATGTATGACCAAATTTATTGGTCTTTGACTTACGGTAATTATAAACATTATGATCCTGTAACTTTGTATCCAGAGATGCGTCCTTATACCATTTACGTTGATGGAATTTCTAAATCTTTAGCTGCAACAGGTGTTCGAGTAGGCTGGAGTACAGGTCCTAAAAAAGTGATTCAAAAAATGAAATCTTTACTTTCTCATATTGGAGCATGGGCGCCAAAACCTGAACAATTTGCTACTGCTCAATATTTTAAGGATATACAAAAACCACTTCAATTTATTACTTCACTTAAATCCGATTTGTTGATACGTTTAGAAGGAATTTATAAAGGAATACAATCCATAAAATCAAAAGGATATAATGTAGACGCCATAGAACCCCAAGCAGGTTTATATTTAACGGTTAAGTTTGCTTTACAAGGTGCGAAAACTCAAGAAGGTAAAGTATTAAAAACTGCTACCGATGTACATCAATATTTATTAGATGAGGCTAAAGTTGCAATGGTTCCTTTTTCTGCATTTGGAGATGACCCCAATTCTGATTGGTATAGAATCAGTGTTGGTACTATTCATCAAAATGATATAGTAGCTATTGTAAGTCAGTTAAATAATGCAATACAAAAATTAAGTTTCTAATTTTAGGACGTGCCCCTCGTTTCGGGTCGGACTGCTACGTTTACACTGAGCTTTCCGAAGTGGGCTTTGCTATCGCTATGGCATTGCTTTTTATATCATAAAATGTAATTAAGCGATGATTGTTAATTTTTCTACTCATACCTTCGTGGAACAAAAAAAATTGTATTTTTGCAAATCATAAAATAAAAAAATATGTTTGAAAATTTAAGTCAGAAGATAGATAGGGCGTTTAAAACCTTAAGAGGTGCGGGAAAAATCAGTGAATTAAATGTATCAGAGACGGTAAGAGAAATCAGAAAAGCATTAGTAGATGCAGACGTAAACTATAAAATAGCAAAAGAATTTACAGAAAAAATAAAACAAGAAGCTTTAGGAAAGGATGTCTTAATAGCAGTTGAGCCTGGTCAATTGATGGTAAAAATCGTCTTTGACGAATTGGTTCAGTTGATGGGAGGTAGAACCGTGGGTATTCATTTAGCAGTAAAAGGCCCCACTGTAATTTTAATTGCAGGATTACAAGGTTCTGGAAAAACTACTTTTTCAGGTAAATTAGCTAAATTTTTAAAAGGAAAAGGTAAACAACCTTTGTTAGTTGCTGATGATATTTATAGACCCGCTGCTATGGACCAATTACAAGTACTAGGTGAGCAAATTGGTGTACCTGTTTATCGTGAAGACGGAAATATAAACCCTGTTCAAATAGCTTTAAATGCTGTTAATCATGCAAAAGAAACAGGCAGAGATGTAGTAATTATAGATACCGCAGGTCGTTTAGCAGTAGATGAAGTGATGATGCAAGAAGTTGAGGATATAAAAAAGGCAGTAAATCCTCATGAAATTTTATTTGTTGTAGATTCTATGACAGGGCAAGATGCAGTAAATACAGCAAAAGCATTCAATGACCGTTTAGATTTTACGGGTGTTGTTTTAACCAAATTAGATGGTGATACACGTGGTGGTGCAGCGATTTCCATTCGTTATGTTGTCCAAAAGCCTATTAAATTTATAGGCATAGGTGAAAAAATGGAAGATATTGATTTTTTCCATCCTGATCGTATGGCTTCTCGTATTTTGGGTATGGGAGATGTTCTTACCATTGTAGAAAAAGCGCAACAAGCCTTTGATAAAGCAGAAACAGAAAAACTCCAAAAGAAACTTCGTAAAAATGAATTTGATTTTGATGATTTTCTTTCCCAATTAAATACCATCAAAAAAATGGGTAATATTAAGGATTTAGTAGCAATGATTCCTGGTATGAATAAAATGCTTCCTGATGATGTGAATATCGATGAAAAGGATTTCAAGCATATAGAAGCTATTATTCTTTCTATGACAAAACAAGAAAGAAAAAAACCTGAAATTATCAACGGGTCTAGAAGAAAAAGAATTGCTTTAGGTAGTGGTACCACGATTCAAGAAGTTAATCAGTTATTAAAACAATTTGCTGATATGAAAAAAATGATGAAAACTCTTAACAAACTCACAAAAGGCGGTAAAGATATAAAAAGCCTGCCACCAAGTATTTTTAAACAAAAATAAATTAAAAAATTACGAACTCAAATAACCAAGAAGTAAGAGTCTTCTCTTACTTTTTTTTATATCTTCTCAAAGCAATGAATTACTTCTGCAAAACATATAGATTTTAATTCATAATAAACATGAAGACCTAATTTGGTAGATTTTAAAATAGAGGCTTTTTTGAGTTTTATCAGATGGTGTGAAAGAGTGGGTTGATCAATTTTGGGTTCATCTAATCTCTCTAATATTTCATTTACCGATAATTTTTTATTTTTTTCTAATAAACAAACAATTTTAATTCTTATAGGATGTCCAATAGTTTTTAGGGTAGAAGCAATTAGAATTATTTTTGTATGAGTTAGTTCGTTAGAGTTTTTCATATATGAGTATTTTTACATACAAAATTACGTAAAAATACTCAATATTCAAAATTTATTTTTAATTTCTAATAAATTTTTTACAATTAAATCATTAATTTTTTGAGAAGATTCAAAAGACCAGCCTCCAATATGAGGTGTGAAAATACAATTATCTTTTGAAAAAAGTACTTCAAGTATGTTTTTATATTCAATGGGTAAATTTTTAAAATCTTCATATTCAAGTACATCTAAACCACATCCTAATATTTTTTGGGAATGAATGAATTCTGGTAAAATTGAAGTTTTTACAATAGGACCGCGAGAAAGGTTTAAAAGCCATATAGGCTTATGTAAATTGCTTACAAAATTTTCATCAAAATAATAATGTGTTTCTTGTGTTAACGGAACATGAAAACTGATGATATCTGCTTCTTCTTGGATAGTTTTTAAATCAACTTCTTGAACAAACTCATTTCCAAAACCTGATTTATATTTGTCATAAGCTAAAATTTTACAATCAAAACCCTTTAATTTTTTAGAAAAGGCTGAACCTGTATTCCCAAAACCAATAATACCCACAGTTTTACCTTCAATTTCGTGTCCACGATTAGGCTCTCTAAGCCATTGAAAATTCTTGACTTCATTATTAGCTTTGCTAATGTTATTCGTTAATGTTAATAATAAGCCCATAGCATGCTCAGCAACTGCATTCGCATTACCTTGATTGGTTGTAATCAACTGAATTTTTTTTTCTTGAAGTAAAGGAACATTTATATGGTCAACCCCTGCACCAGCTCTAATTATGTACCGTAAATTGTTCCAGTAACTTAAAAATTCATCATCAATAAAGGTTTTACTTTTCAAAATAAGAACTTGAAAATCATTATACTTTAATAATTCATGGCGAGAAGTTTCAGGAATATAAGAATAATCAAATTGATTGATGGTTAATTGATGGAGTAAATATTCTTCGAAGAAATCAATAAGAGCTATTTTCACTTTGGGTTTAGAAAAGAAAAGTTTTATTCCTAATTTTAGAAATGGTTTGTTTAATATTATTGATAATAATATTATTAGTAAAATTCAGGACGCCATCTTTAAGGATTTGCCTAAAGGATTTTTCAATTTTATATTGTTCTAAACAATATTCGCAACTTTCAATTCTTTTAATCACATTAGATTGTTCTTCTTCGGGGAGTTCCCCATCAAGTAATTCTTCTAATTGTTTAATAATCGCATCGCACTCTTCTTGAGAATAAGGGGAATCCTCTCTATAAACCCCAAGTTTTGAATACATTTTTGAATCTTTTTCTTCCATTGTAATTTTTTTCAATCTATAATGTTAATTATTATCAAAATCATCTTTTAAATAGCCCATAGAAACAGCATAGTCCATAAGTTTTTCTTTGAGTAGTTGCCTTGCTCTGTGTAAGCGTGAACGAACAGTACCAATAGGAATATCAATAATTTGAGCAATTTCTTCGTAACTAAACTCTTCAATATCGCATAAAACGATAACAGTTTTGAAGTCCATAGGTAAAGAATTTAAAGCATTAGAAACTTCATCACCTAAAGTATTGCTATAAATTTTTTCTCTCATATCAATAGTATTCAGATGAGAAGATTTACCAGTATTTAAGTATTGTTCAGCTTCTTCATAATCTACTTTTCCAGGTTCTTTACTATTTTTTCTGTAATTATTAATAAAACTATTTTTTAAAATTCTAAAAAGCCAAGCTTTTGCATTAGAGCCTTTTTCATAAGACCTCAAAAATCTGTAAGCTTTTAAGTAAGTATCTTGAACTAAATCATTTGCATCATCTTCATCATTAGCTAAACGAAAAGCAAAATGATACAAAGATTTTATGTGTGGCATTAATTCTTGCTCAAATATTTTGTCATAAACAAGTTTTTCTTCCGGTGTATAAAGAGCATCTTGCTCCTGATTATCGGACGTTTCAGACATTTCATTTTCTAAAAACTCTGAATTTACAGAATTGGCTGGTATTTCCATTTTAATCAATATAATAACATTTGTTGATAAAAAAAAATTCAATCCGTACGTGGAATTTTTTTCAACTCACAAATATAAAAAAATTTTATAAAAAATGGTTTCAGTTTTTAAATATTTGGATGTGCTTACTTTGAAACTTTGTTGCTGAGTGTATTTTGATTCAGAAATACTTTTTTCATAAAAAGCATAGAAACTTTGTTTCTACTTCTTTATTCAACTTAATAAAATTGTAAGTATTATTCGTAAAAAAAATTCTATAAAAATATGACAACTATCAAGATATTTTTTTAAATTTGCAAAAAATTTTTTTAGTATGAAAAAAATATTATTAACTTTGGTAATTGTTAACTATTTTTCTATTACTTTTGGACAACAAAAGAAATGGAACATAGAAGGAAATATTAATAAAAGTTACCAAGATTATTTTCAAGCGGCTTATGGTATTTATGATAAAGTACCAAAAGGTATTTTGGAGTCTATTGCTTTCACACAAACACGAATTAGGCATATCAACCCAAAATTTGAGCAACCTTCGTGTATTGGAATACCACTACCCACTGGAGTAATGGGGCTTTTTGAAGATGGTAAAAATTATTTTCGAAGCAATTTTCAGTTAGTTCAAAGATATTCTGGTTATTCTGTTAATGAACTTCGAAATGACCCTAAATCTCAAATTTTTGCTTTTGCTAAAACTTATCAGAAATTGTTAGAGGAAATGAACATTCAGTCTAACAATATCCAAGACCATATTCCCGTTTTGATTGCACTTAGCGAATTGCCTGTTGCTTCTTTATTAGAAGACTTTGCTATGGATTCATATTTATATATGGTATTAAGCACTTGGCTTAATGAAAATTTTGCAAATGTTATGCTTTATGAACCTCAAAAAATTAATTTGCAGGATATTTTTGGAGCAAATTATTACATACTTTCTGCGGGGCATGTTGTTGCATCAGAAGAAAAAATTAGTGCAGGGCAACACGTTTATAATCCTTACTTATCTGCAATGAATAAGACTTCGAGTACTGATTACCCACCAGCAATATGGGATCCCACCACTTGTAACTATTCTTCGAGAAATGGTACCCCTATTACTCATTATGCAATTCACACTGTACAAGGTACTTATGCTGGCTGTATTTCTTGGTTTAAAAATTGCACTGCCAAAGCTTCTGCACATTATGTGATACGTTCTTCTGATGGTCAAGTAACCCAAATGGTGAGCGAAGCGAATATGGCATGGCATGTAAAAAGTGAAAATCCTTATACAATTGGTACAGAGCACGAAGGCTATGTAAATGACCCTGCTTGGTACACGAATGCAATGTATACCTCCTCTGCTGCATTAGCCAAGGATATCATCAATTCCGGTTATGGTATTTCAGGTTTAAGAACCTACGATAAACCTGCTACTTCCGTCGTAACTGCAACAGGAGCTTGCATCAAAATTAAAGGTCATCAACATTATCCTAATCAAACGCATACTGACCCCGGTATTAATTGGAATTGGGCATATTTTTACACGCTTATCAATGATAATCCCAGTATAACGAATTTCACGAATGCATCAGGAACTATTACTGACCCAGGTGGAAACCCGGGTAATTATGGCAACGACGTACGTCAATGTTATTTAATCGCGCCCCTTGGTGCTACCCAAATTACGCTAAATTTCTCTGTCTTCAATTTAGAAAATAACTATGATTTTTTGTGGGTATTTGATGGAGATAATCCTAATGCTCCACTTATCGGAAAATACACGGGTACAACTTTGCCACCTACCTTAACCGCTAATTCAGGGAAAATGTTTTTAGATTTTAGAACTGATTGTGCAACTAACGCAGAAGGCTTTGTGGCAAGCTATACGGCTAATGTTCCTGCTTCACCTCCTACTACATCTATTGAACCCGTTTCAGGCTTCATTACCTCTAACTTTACTGCTACTTTTACTGATAATGATTATAACGCGGTAACAGAACGTTATTATTTACCTGCTTACCACAACGGAACAAAATGGACTGCCAACGTAAACAATGGATTTTATTACGATGAATTTGTTAATCTAACAGGTTGGAATACTTATTCAGGTACATGGTCTATTGTAAGTAATCAACTCAATCAATCTGATGAAACTGCCGATAATTCCAATTTGTATTTATCTTGTCCACAAGGTTCTCCAAGCACTTATTTATATCACTTTAGAATGAAAATTACGGGAAGCGGAGCAAATCGTAGGGCAGGGCTTCATTTCTTCTGTGACAACGCCAACCAAGCGAATCGTGGGAATTCTTATTTTGTATTTTTTAGAGTTGACCAATCCAAAGTCCAAATTTATGAAACTATCAACGATGTTTTTTATTTAAGAAACGATATCTCGAAATCGGTTTCAGCAGGAGTAACTCATGATGTAAAAATTACTTACAATCCCAATACAGGAACGATTAAAGTATTTATGAATGATGTGTTTGTGGGTCAATGGACGGATACTACACCTCTAACTTCGGGAAATCATATTTCCTTCAGAACTGGAGCGTCTAATACAACCTTTGATGATTTAAGGGTTTACAAATCTCGTGCAGGGCAAATTCTGACTGTAGGAGTAGGAAGTGCATCCGGAAATGATTTTATGAACTCTAACATAAGCCCTACACAACCCTCAGGAAGGATTTTCTCTATGGTAAAAAATAATGCTGATTTATGGTCAACCACAGCAGAACGTTACTTTGATATTGATTTCACTGCCCCCACAACCATTACAACCGTAAATGATGGAACGGGTGCCGATATTAGTACAACTAACAGTGGTACTCAATTATCCGCCAATTGGACTAACTCTACTGACTCAAATTCCGGTTTAAAACGCTATGAATATGCGATTGGTACAACACCAGGAGCAACCAACATCGTAAATTGGACTAACAATGGAACCGCTACTTCGGTTACTAAAACAGGTTTAAATTTAACAGTGGGAACTACTTATTATTTCTCTGTTCGTGCTATCAATAATGCGGATTTAGTTTCTGCAATAACCTCCTCAAACGGTCAAACTTATGTTACAAGTTCTTGTGGTTATGATGCTTTTGAAGCAAACAACAGTTCAACCACTGCTTATCTCACCTCAACAGGTACCAAACGACAGGCTTTGATTTGTCCTACGGGTGATGAAGACTGGTTTAAATTTAGTAATACTTCCTCTTATAAACATATTCGAGTCACTTTATCTACATTACCAGCAGATTACGATATGGAGCTTTATAACAGTAGTGGAACCTATATTTCTGGCTCATATAATGCAGGAACAAGCAATGAAGTAATTATTTACAATAATGCTCCAGTTGGTACTTATTATGTAAGAATTTACGGCTATAATGGTAGTTTCCATGCGAGTAGTAAATATACTTTCATTGCCCAAAGAAAATCTACCGTTTGGACTTCCAAAACGGATAATGATTTAGAATCTGAGTTTGCAGAATCTGTTGTATCGTTAAATATTTATCCTAATCCAACAAAAAATCAATTATACATAAATTATTTCTCGGAAATTTCTGGAAATTCTACTATTAAGGTTTATAATCTACAAGGTCAATTAGTGAAGGTTCAAGAAATGGAGGTAATTGAGGGTAGTAATTTGATGGAATTAAACGTAGAACAATTAGTTTCAGGAATTTATTTTATTGAAATACAAACAGGTAATCAAAACCCACAAAGAGTAAAATTTGTAATTTCTGAATAATACTCACGCTTCGTTCAATATTCAAACTGCCTGATTAAATTTCAGGCAGTTTTTTTATCAAATTTGCTTTTGAAGCAAAAATCTCCAATCGAAAAATGTAACTTTGTCCTATGATACCAAAAGTATTTTCTAATGGGGAATAAGTAATTTTGACTTGTTAATGTTAACTTTATACTTTCTAAAATAAAATGCCAATAATCCTAGAAAAAATACATTTTTATTCAATTACAAACATAAAAATGTTTTTATCTATTTTTTAATTTTTGATAAAATATTAGAGTTTTCGTTAGAATTTTTATATTATGAAAAAAGTCTTATTAATCAATAAAAACCTCATTTATATTGTTCTTATAGGCGTAATCTAAAGCTTCTTTTTTATTTGAAAAAACTTTGATTATACTATAAGGGTATTCTTTCTCTTTTCCATTCACCAAAAAACGATCTTTTTTAGTTTGAAAATTAACAGGTTCTAAATATATTTTTACTAAACATATTTGATAATCATCGTTGTTAAAATCCTCTAAATTCTTTTTGATATTAGGTTTAGGTAGTAAAACGATTTGTTCAATGAATGCTTGGCTGTATGGAAGTTCTTCATTCGCTAATTGGTATAAAGTATCATTTTTATAAACCAAAAGCTCAACGATTCTTACCAGAGTTAATTCATCTTTTTGATAATTGGTTAAAGCAAAAGCATTTTGTCCTATCCAAAGTATATTTTTTAATTCTAAGGGTATTTTATATTTTTCATTGAGTTCAAACTCAAAAATATTCCCTTTCTTTTGATAAGTTACAAAAATTCCATTGATTTCGTATAGTTTTTGGTTTTTTAAAACCATTTTATTGATAACATTTAAGGATTTCCCTTCCTTTAATTTTGAACTATACTGAACTTTTGCGGGTTGTTTACCTATTTTTTGAATATCCTCAACATATAAATCACAAGGAATTAAAGGTATTTTTTCGCCATAAGTTACAGCAAAAGTATCGGAATGATTTTCAAATATTAAGGAAATATAAGGTTTATGTTGATGAACCCAAGTTTCAGTAATTCTTAATTCTACTCCACATAAACTAAAAGATTGACCTTCATAAGCTGTAATAGATTGAGCAAAAACTAATGAATTGAAAATAATCATCAATAACAAAAAACTATAAATTTTGAACATACATGGCAAAAATAAACCTTTTAAAGAAATATCCTGTTGTAAAACAAAATTTATTCCCAATTTTGAAAAATCATGAAAGAAATTATTAAACTTGAAAATATTGTGAGGTCTTATATAATGGGAGATGAAGTCATTTACGCATTACGTGATATTTCGTTAAGGATATTTCAAAATGAATATGTAGCATTTATGGGTCCTTCGGGTTCAGGAAAAACCACTTTAATGAATATTTTAGGTTGTTTAGATACTCCTTCCTCCGGAACTTATATTTTGAATGGAAATTTAGTGAGTGAAATGGGTGATACTGAACTCGCCAGAGTTAGAAATAAAGAAATTGGGTTTATTTTTCAATCTTTTAATTTATTACCTAAATTGACTGCCTTAGAAAATGTAGCTTTGCCTTTGGTTTATGCTGGAGTTCCTTTAAATGAAAGATTAGAAAGAGCCAAAATAGCTTTAACCAGTGTGGGTCTAGAAAATAGATTAGATCATAAACCTAATGAAGTTTCGGGTGGTCAAAGACAAAGAATTGCTATTGCAAGAGCATTAATTAATAATCCTTCTATACTTTTAGCCGATGAACCTACAGGAAATTTAGATTCTAAAACTTCATATGAAATCATGGCTTTGTTTGAAGAACTTAATCAAAAAGGAAATACTATCATTTTGGTTACCCATGAAGAGGATATAGCAAATTATGCAAAAAGAATTGTACGATTGAGAGATGGAAAAATAGAAGCTGATGAACAGAAAAACATTTTAAAAACGATAGAATAGAAGTTTGAATACTATTTAACGTTATATGCTTTATTTTACTAACTTGACTAAAAAACTTTGAGCAGCCAAGGGCTGTATCTTTACAAACCCATATTAAGGCGTTCAACAATGAGGAAATTTACAGAAATTAATCTTCAAACTCTAAACATTTACCGATGCTAGCAGCAGGTCTATTGATTCTTAATAAACTAGATACTGTTGGAGCAACATCGGTGATAAGTGCTTCCTTATAAGATTTACCTTTGGGGATTCCAACTCCATAAAATAACAAAGGAACTTGGCTATCGTAAGTATAACATGCACCATGAGTTGTACCGGTTTTGCCATATTCATCATCAAAATAGTTAGATTTGTAAACAATTACGACATTACCACTTCGTTGAGGATAAAATCCTTTTTGAACATTATTAAAAGGAAATTCTTTGTATTCATTAAAAATTAAATTATGTTTATTAATGGCTGAATGAACATTTGGAAAATTTAAACTCCAAATCACAATTTCTTTTTCAACTTCTTCTATTCTTAAATTTTTTTGTAAAATTTTGGTTTCGTCTAGATATACATTTTGGTTGATATAAGCAGTTAGAAAATCTTCACCAAATTTTTGTATAAGAAAATTTCTTAAATTTTTTTCATAAGTTTGGTAATCAAAATGACCAGCGGGGAAACGATATTGTTGAACAAAATCAGGAATAGGCGCTACACCATGGTCAGCAGTTAAAAACAAAATAAAATTTTCTTTTCCTATATTTTTTTCTAAGAAATCAATCAAATCCCCTAAAGTTTTATCCATACGGATATAAGTATCTTCAGTTTCTAAGGAATTAGGACCAAAGACATGCCCCACATAATCAGTTGATGAATAGCTTATGCACAACATATCGGTAACTCCATAAGGATTTTTTCCTAATTTTTCACCTTTTATAGTAGCAATAGCTAACATTGTAGTCAATTCATTACCATATGGAGTATAGACTATGGTTTCATATTTACCCTTTTTATGGGGATTGAGTTTATGAGGAAAACTAGTAGAAGTTTCCTCGGGAAGCTTTCCCTCAAAAGCATTTTCATCTTTTGAACTTTGGTGATATTTTTCTAATGGTAAAACCAAATTCCAAGTCAATTTCATTAAAGAATCAGGAATTTTTTGGTTATTAAATTGAACTAACCATTCAGGTAAATCTTTACGATAGTAATTAGAAGTGATAAAAACACCTTCTTTTCTATCAAACCAGTAAGCGGCATCAGCAGAATGACCAGCTGGCAGAATTGCACTTCTATCCTTTAAAGCAATACCAATAACTTTGGAACGGAAATTCGTAGAAAATTTTAAATGGTCAGATAAATTTGGTACTAATAAATTTTTCGGGGACATTTTGCCAGCATTGGTATTAGAACCTACTGTTTGTACATCATTATCTTCTGTACAATAAACATTCTTTTTTTGATGTACATCATACCAATCGTTCGAAACAATTCCATGCATTTTAGGTGTAGTTCCTGAATAAATAGAAGCATGGCCAGGCCCCGTATATGTAGGTACATAATTATAATAGGTATTTTCAAAACTAAATCCTTGCTCTACCAATTTTTTAAATCCTTTTTCAGAATAATTATGCCAATAACGATATAAATTATCGTATCGCATTTGGTCAATAACTATTCCAACTACTAATTTCGGTTTTCCTAATTGTGTTTGAGAATAAATTTTTGATAATCCAACAAAACAAAGTGCTGTAAAAAAAACAATTATTTTCATTTTTTAATAATTTCTAATTCTAAATTTTTAATACCCTCAATAACATCTTCTCTTAAATATTGAGTAATCCAAAATTGATATTTCCCTTTTTTATCAAATTTAACGGCTTCATTTAAGGTAAAATCAGCATGATAATCGTTCCATTTTTTAGGAATTAACCATTTACCATTAGGTTCTGTTAAAACAAAATTGGTTATACTTTCAGTTTCTTGGTTTTCTGGGTCAATCATTCTGAACTTGATATATAAATTGGTATATTTAAAATCTTCAGTAAAATTCGCTTTCAGTTGAATTTGGTAGGGTATTTGATTATCCAGATTTTCAAATTCAAATTTTAAAGAATCTTTATAATTCCATTGATTATCTGCAAAAAAATGTTGAAAAGTACTCTTATCTTTACAAGCAGTAATAAAAATTGTGAAAAACAAAAGAAAAATTCTCATTATTGTGGCAAAGATAAATGAAAAAGTTGAAAATACAAAAAGGAGTTAAGCTAAATAAGTATAAGGGCTTTTACCTTGCAACATTTTGAAGCTTAACTATCATTCTTTAAAATTAAGTTTTTTGTTTTTTCTTTTTTGCAGCAGGAAATAAAATATTATTCAAAATTAAACGGTATCCAGGAGATTGTGGGTGTAATTTTAGGTCAGTAGGTTCTTCACCTACTAAATGCTGATAATCCTCGGGGTCATGACCGCCATAAAAGGTCCACATTCCTCTTCCTAGATTTCCATGAATATACCTTGCTTCTCCAGAAGATTTTAATTCACCCATAATCAACACTTCAGATTTTATTACGGATTTTTTGAAGGAAGTAGTTTGCCCCATAAATCCTTTTATTGTGGTTACATGATTTTGGCATAACATGGTAGGAACGGGGTCCCATTTTGCAGAAAACTCAAACAAGGTAAAATAATCCATATCTTGAGGAACTCTTCTTTGATTGGTCATATCAATATCAGAATATTCATAAACATAAGGATTCATTTCTAAGAAAAAGTTTTGAAAGGCTAATGTTTTTTTGAAATCTAATTTTTGTTGGCAACCTGGTTCAGGAGGGTCATTATCAAACATTACATCGCAAATGTCAGTATTTTCAGCAGCCAAAGCAATGTCATAACTATCGGTAGCAGAACACATAGCAAACATAAAACCTCCACCTTCTACAAAATCTCTAATTTTTTTTGCTACGGCTAATTTTAATTTAGAAACTTTATGAAATCCGTTTCTTCTAGCACAGGCTTCGTTTTGTGCAACCTCTTGTTTATACCAAGGAGCATTTGCATAACTTGCATAAAATTTTCCATATTGCCCCGTAAAATCTTCATGATGTAAATGAAGCCAGTCATAATTTTTTAAGCTATCAGCTAGTACTTCATCATCATAAACCACATCATAAGGAATTTCTGCGTAAGTCAAAACTAAAGTAACTGCATCATCCCAAGGCTGTTTCGTTTTGGGCGAATAAACCGCTATTTTGGGTGTTTTTTCTAATTTGATTGCATCCATGTTGGAAGTTTCTGAAGAAATTTGCTGTAAAATTTGATTATACTCCCCTTCGCTGATTTTCTTATAAGAAACTCCACGGATATTTAATTCTTTTTCAAATTCAGGAAAATATTTAAATGCAAAACTTCCACCTCTATAATTCAATAACCAATCTACGTCCACTCCATGTGCTAACACCCAATAGGCAATACCATAAGCTTTTAAATGCTCTTGTTGTGCATTATCCATGGGTACTAATATCATTGCAGCCCAACTTCTTATAATTAGTAAATTCAAAAAGAAAAATATTTTTATTCTCTTCATAACTACAAAAATAAGAAATTTTATTGCACTCAAATGGATTTTGATTTTTTTAAATTTTGAATTGATAAGCAACTCAAAGAAGTTACCTATCCATTCTTGATTTCATCTAACAGTTCATTACAGTATATTCTTAATGATTTTACCACAAAATGATAAATCATTCTTGTACCTTAAAAACAAAACATAACCTGTCATCGGTTTGGGGTTGATTGCTTTGCCATTCGTTTAGTACATGATTTAGCCAATCTAATTGATTAGGAAAACTTTTTGGTTTTAAATGCTCAATAAAAAACTCTCTTAATCTTTTATAGCCAAATTTCCTATCATTTTCACCTCCGAACTGGTCGGGAATGCCATCAGTAAAAAGAATAATAAAATCATTAGGCTCGCACTGAAAAGTATAATTATCGTAAGGAATAAAATTGAAATTCCAGCCTTCAATAGATTGTTTAGAACCTTCGATTTCAATAAGTTGTTGATTTCTAATAATCCATAAATCCATATTAGCACCAGCAAATTGTAGCTCTTTTGTAATTAAATGGAATTGAAATATCCCAATTTCTAATCCATCTTTGACATGATGGTCGATAGTCTGGTTCATGCTTTCAGCAAAATAAAGAGCAAACTGATTTAACAGTTCATTCACATGAAAAGAAAAAATTTTTTGTTGTTCTGCAATGAGTTGGTTAAGAATAGAAACACTTAAAGTAGATAACATTGCACCGGGTACACCGTGCCCTGTACAATCACCTAATGCAAAAAGAATTTTGTCCCCTAAATTTTTGTACCAATAAAAATCCCCTGATATAACATCTCTTGGTTTATAAACATAATGAAAACTCAAAGGACAGTTTGTAATATTGATTTTGGGTAAAATAGCTTGCTGAATCCTTCTTGCATAACGAATACTATGCATAATATCCTGATGTTGTTCTTGAATAATAGCCGCTTGTTTGTGAACTTCTTGGGTTCTTTCTTGAATTTTGTGTTCCATATTTTCAAATAAATAGGCTTTTTGGAGTTGTGCCTTTAGGTTTTCAGTGAATAATTTTAGCCAACTTTGAGTAAAATTATTTTCAGACTTTGTAAAACCGATAACCCAAATTATTTTTTCTGTTAGTTCAATAGCA
>CALLMJ010000020.1 GCA_938006875.1 uncultured Bacteroidia bacterium | reverse complement strand
GTCGTTAAATCCGATGATAACTGCGTTTCTTCTGCCAAAACCTTTTATAAGTAAATTTCGCTGAATGCTTCTGATTACAATTCTTCCGGTTCCAACAAAAGCAACCAGCAAAGCCCAATAAATGAATATCAATATTCTGGTTGATGAAGAAACATTGTTTATATAATCGTCAAGAAAGATTATAAAGAAGAGAATAAAAATTCCTACGAAAGTTGCTTTGAATAAAGTAGAAATCTCATCAAATCTGGAGGCAGCGAACCAGGATCGATACATTCCGACGAATGTAAAAATCAAAAGCCAATAAACATAAAGAGCAATCATTGGAAGAAAGAACTCGGGCATAATAACCAAATCAAACAAACCAGATTCAACACGCAAAGCAAAGTAAATGATGAATGCAAGATTTATCATTAAGAAATCGGTAATCAGGAGAAATATTTTTTCTGTGGTTTTAGACATAAATTCTGATTTAGATTAGACTATTGCAAACAATTTCCAAATTAATAATTCCTGCAAAAATTAATCTGTTTTTAAGACCGGATAATTCAAGAACTATCATCCAGGCATTCTTCTTAAATATCTCGAACTTGAATAAAGCCAAATCAGTTTTGCTGAGTATAGAAAATATTTTATCAAAGAGTGTGGTATTTCTAAATGGCACTGCTAAAAGAGTCGTAAGATGAAAATAATTTATATTGACTTCAGAAAAATATTCTTTGAATAATTTTAAGTCTTCCGATTTTAACGGATGCTCATCTTCGGATCGTAACTTTGGAGTTAACTTTCTGTACAAATTTATAATAGGATTATGTCCTAAAGGTTCGATAAATATTGCGTTACCTTCCCTTTTGAGTACTCTTGTAAGTTCTTTTAGCGAAGCTCTTAGATCAAGGTGATGCAATATTGAATTGCCGCAGACTCTATCAAAGAAATCATTTTCAAACTTTAAATCTTCTGCATTCATCACAGAGAAGTTTAAATTTTCTTTGAAGTTTTTTGTCGCAGAAATTTTTTTTGCCTCTTCGATTGCAACCTCTGAAATATCAATCCCATACACAACAGCACCTTTTTCTGCTAAATCGAACGAGAAGCTTCCCTTACCACATCCATATTCCAGAACTTTTTTCCCTTGCAATTCATTATTCATTAAATCAAGAAAAAATCTCCGAGTATTAGATGTGATCGAATAATATTTATCAAGAGGTTTACGGGTATTTTCTGCAAATCTCTGATTATGAAAATCTTTTTCTCTTTGTATTCTGTCTGTCATTGAAATCCCTAATATTAATACACAGATGTTTGATTAAATATTAGTTTACAGATCATTTCTTCAATCTGAAATTATATTTTCTGTAAAGATAAATGATCCCTTCAAAATGTTTTAATGAAATTTTGGAAAATAAATTTTTCTTGGTAATCCTTTGCTCGTGATGAATAATTTTTGTGAAGGGATAATAATAAACTTTCCAACCAGCTTTCCAGATTCTTAGACAGAAGTCTATATCCTCAGGTCCATAAAATATTTTATCATCATACATTCCAATTTTATCAACAACCTCTCTTCTGAAAAACTGGCAGGCTCCGATCAAATAATCAACTTCTCTGATTTCATTATGATCCCAATCCTGCATTGTATGATGTTCAAGAGTTTTTGAATTTTTAATTGAGTCAATCCATTCCAGTCTTCTGAATATAAATGCAGTTATTGTAGGAAAGCGCTTACAAGAGAACTGCAGATTAAACTCTTTATCTACCAGTTTGCAGCCAACAATTCCTGCAGCAGGATTAGTCTCCATAAAATCGTAAAGTTGCTTTATACTATTTTCAATCAATTCCATATCAGCATCAAGAATAAGAATATATTTTCCTTTTGTTTCTCTGATTCCCTGATTTCTGGCAGGTGCAACACCTTTATTTTCAGAATTTTTAATCAACTTTATATCTGGAAAATTATTTTCAATCATTTCTGAAGTGCCGTCCAATGAATTATTATCAACAACTATTATTTCAAAATCTACATCCGTTGTAAACCTGTAAATAGTTTTAAGACATCTCTCAAGTAAATCTCTCATTTTCCAGGAGATGATTACAATAGATATTTCAACATTTTTATCAATCATTTTTTTATATCTGTTTTAGCTCTGATTTTTTAGCGAATTGAAAATATTTACTATTTGTTTAACTGATTTCTCAAGAGTGAAATTTTTTGCTCTTTCGATACCAGCTTTCCTAACATTATCATAATAATTTTCATCATTCAGCAATTTGTTTATTTCATTAAAAATTACTGAATAATCTTTTGGATTACATAAGATCCCGCCATCTGAAATAATTTCTTTCAATGATGTATTATCAGATGCGATAACTGGTAATCCGCTCTGCATCGCTTCAAGCGGCGGATAACCAAAACCTTCATACAATGAAGGAAATAAAAAGATATCTGAAATATTATAAAGTTTACTGAGCGTTTCATCATCAATATTTATAAGATGAATTACATTTTTTCTTTTGAGTACTTCCGACTTAATTTTTTTCCCACCATAGCCTATTTTACCAACCAAAACAAAAGTTAGATCTTTTCTCACTTCGGCAAACATATCAGCTACTTTAAGAATTGTATATATATTTTTTCTGTTCTCAAGCATTCCCACATATAGAACAATCTTTTCTGTGAATCCAAATTGCTTTTTAAGATATTCTTTTTCTTCATCAGAAATTAATTTTGTTTGGAACTTTTTATTTGCTGATTGATGCACCACTTTAATTTTATCGGGACCTACTTTATAGTGATTCAGTATATCTTTTTTAGAGTATTCTGAAACTGTAATTATAATATCACTAATTTTAATCGAAAAGTAAGCAAACAACTGAAGATATTTTCTGTATATAAAAGGAAGAAAACTTGGGTCTGCTTTATAAATAACATCGTGTACTACTGATATGTATTTACAATCTTTAATTTTTATCAGAGGGACTACCTGATTGACTGAAAACAAAATATCAATCTTATATTTCTTCAAAAAGATTGGTAAAATAAAATTACACCAAATTGGTGAGAAAAGTTTCTGAGGTAAAAAACTTTTAACAGTTTGAATGTTTTTATAGAACTCCGGTTTGAATTCTATCTTATCATAAGTAAACAAGTAATACTCATTATTCTTATCGTAAGTTGGAAAATTTTCAAGAAGAATAATTAAAAACCTTCCGATACCTGTAATTTTCCTTTCAAGTAGTCTTGCATCAATACCAATTTTCATTTCACTCTGAAAAATTGTTGCGGAATTTAAGTTAGAATTTATTTAGGATTGAAATATATCAAAATGTAGGGATTCAATTTAAATCTATTTCGTTCCTCATTCTGTGTTTAATTAGATATAAGAAGCTTTTTATTTTCTGCCGGGATTTTGAGTAATAAAGCGGGCTAAGTAATAACCAAATTAAAATCTGAGTAAACATCTGAAAATAGAGTAATGGTATCATCAGTTGCTTTAATGGAAATTTGAAATGCTTGGTCAGATATAAATACTTGCTTGCATAGGTTCGTACAGTATATAGAAAATAATTTCTTTTTCCTGAAACACTTCCGATATGATGAATCTTTTGTGTATGATGATAAATTATCCGATAACCTTCTGCGTTTACTCTTTTGCATAAATCCACTTCTTCAAAAAACATAAAAAAATCTCTGTCAAAACCATTTACTTTTTCAAAGATTTCTTTTTTTATGAAGATAGCAGCACCCAGTATCCAATTAACATTAAAGTGGTCTTTTGAAGATAATTTGGTCAGAGCATATATAAATAATCCTTCAAGAAAAACTCCTAATCCAGCCAAATTAAAAATTTCAAAAAACAAATTTGGTGAATATCCTGCTGAAAAATCAAAAAATGGTTTTCTGGTTTGCTGCTTAGGTCCGATTATTCCTATTGTTTTGTCATTTTCAAAAATGTCAATAATCGGAGTAAAAATATCCTCACTTACTATTGTATCCGGATTCAGAAATAAAAGGTATTTTCCTTTAGCTTTTGATGCAGCAAGATTACAACCTTTTCCGAATCCAAGATTAATATCAGAATAAAAAAAATGAATATAATGTGTTCCGAATTTTCGTTCCAGCTCAGGTAATTTTTTATTCGGAGAATTATTATCAAGAATAATTACTTCGAATGAATCAGAAAATTTTTCAATTGCTGATAAAGTTTTTATTAAACTTTTTAAGCAATCAGATATTTCTTCTTCAAGATTATAGTTGATTATAATTACAGAAAGGATAATTGTTTTTTGCAGTATCTGTTCTTGGTCTTCCATCGGAAAAAATAAGTTAAATTTTATTGACTAAAGGTTTGATTTTAGTTTTGATTATTGAAATATCATCTTCATCCAGAAAATATTTCCACGATATAAAAGCAAAGAGGATCATAAGTATTAAGAACAAAAAAATCTTTAAGATAAATAATTGGATGTATGAAATTGTAATAATAACTATCGGGATTAAAATTAAATAAGACAGTTTCTTATCTAAACTAAATTTTATGTTTACAATTTTTTTGGAAAAGTAAATCATAAGAAAACAATCCAAAATCATTCTTAACATATAAACTAAAGCTGCTCCGTAAATTCCTGAAATTTTAATCGCTAACCACATTAAAGTGACATAAACCGGTAATTCAATTAATTGAAGTTTTGCAGTAACATCTGGTCTGCCGATTCCTTCTATGAATGAAAATGGTATATAAGCAATGCTGTTAAACAAAATTCCGATTGAAAGAAATTCTAAAATCAAATAGCTCTGTTGCGCGAATTCTTCTCCTATCCAAATTTGCAGAAGTTCAAAAGAAAAAATTATGATTATTGCAATGATTGGGGATAAAAGTAATCCGACATATTTCATTGCTTTATCAGAAAGTTTGATCGTTGCCATCTTGTCCTTAAAGTAGTTTGCAGCAAAAGTTGGAAACAAAACAGATGTCAAAGCACCTGGAATAATTAACAACTTAGTAGTAATCTCATAAGGAGTGGCATAGTATGCCACAGCAGCAGAAGAAATTAAAGAAGCGATTAATAATCTGTCTATATAAACAATAACAGGCACTGTAATATTGGAAACAGTCATCCAACTGCTAAGCTTAAAAATAGGTTTTATGAGATTGATCTTTAAGGATATACTTTGTAATAAGTCTTTGTTAATTCTAAACGCAGAGATCAGATACATAAACCAGATTACTATCCTGATGAGCACCAGAAACAGAATAATCCAGAACAGGTCAGAAGAAAAGAATAACACTATAACCGGCATCAGAAAAGTTGAAATGCCAAGTATTATTCGTATTATATTGATGATATCAAATCTTTGATAAGCTTCAAGAAGTCCTCTAATACCTGCAGTTGTAGTAACCAAGGGAATTGATAAAATTAATAAATAGAACGCTCTGAGTGTTTCCTGCTGAATTTCTGCAGGTATTTTGAAAAAGCTAAAAATTAATTTCTCTGAAAAAATATAAAGACAAAAAGATATAAGAGAACTGAAAAGGAACATTATGATTAAAGATGTCCAAAAGAAAGATGCGATTTCCGAAAGCTGATTCATCCCGATTTTCTCAGAAACGATTTTCGTTAAAGCTCTGCCAATTCCTAAATCAAAAAATCCAAAATATCCGATGACAATCCATGCCAGGTTTAATACACCAAATTTATCAGTACCAAGTTTATTCAGAATTGTTGGGATGAATATTAATGCAAACAGGAGTGGAATTCCGTAGCCAAGAAAATTAAATAAAGCATTTTTCGCAATTGTCTTAAGTGAATTTCTGTTAGTCAATTTTTAAAGTTATAATAATTAGTTATTGCCCTTGAATAAATGAAGTTTAAAGTTCAATGCTATTATTGCCCAGAATACTATCGAAAACTGCAAACCTTCCAAAGTTGGTTCAACTAGTGTATGAAGCATTCCCCCAACATAAGATGAAAAAAGTGCCCATCTCAAGATTTTAAGATTATCTTCTTTTTCGGCCTTGTATAGCAAAAAAATTTTCCTTCCAATAAATATAAAAATCGACAAGTAAAAGATTGTTCCGAACAATCCTAATTCCCCTAAAGCCCCTAAGACTATATTATGAGCCGAAGGAGATAGATCGGGTCCTAAAATGAATTTTGAATAATAACTGAGATTTCCAAACCCAACACCAGTAAAGGGATAATCCAGGAAAGCTTTCCAAACATCGATGTAA
>CALLMJ010000019.1 GCA_938006875.1 uncultured Bacteroidia bacterium | reverse complement strand
CAAAATAGTTTGCCTCCACATATTTTTTATAAAAATAAAAGTAAATTTGAATACGTAGAAAAGATATGTAGTTTAGATTTTGCAAAAATTAAGCCTAATGATTTAATTTCATTGCACACCATTGAGGACTCTATTTTTATTCCTATTTTTAGTGAATATTACCCTGATTTAAAACTATCGGATAGTTTAGAAACTATGGTTTATTTATTAACAAAATCAGAATTTAAGTTTTTAAAAAAAGTGAATAAAAAAAATTACTTAAATTTTGTGTGGAGTGGTTTTGA
Source organism: uncultured Bacteroidia bacterium (assembly GCA_938006875.1). Classification (GTDB taxonomy): domain Bacteria; phylum Bacteroidota; class Bacteroidia; order J057; family CALLMJ01; genus CALLMJ01. Next base: position 10,013 of record CALLMJ010000019.1, on the reverse strand, counting down.
TGAAGAAAATAAAATGGAGCTTAAACAATTGTATTTTCAAAGGGTCTATGAAGCCAATTTATATTTTCATGAAAATATAGAGGGCTGGAGAACAGAAAAAGGAATGATTTATATTATTTTTGGAAAACCCTCTGCAATTATTATTTACAATGGATATGAAGATTGGTTTTATGAAAGAACTCAACTCAATGACCAGCCAGTATATTTTAGGTTTAAAGTTCAAAAAAGTAATGGAAAAAAAATTGAATATATTTTAGAGAGAAAACCTGAATATTTTGACATTTGGAACGATGCAATTGATGCTTGGCGACATGGTTTGGTACTCAAAGAAAAATAATATTATTTTGATTTATGAATTTTTATTTATAATTTTGCATTTAATGTTTCTCATCTATTAAGATTTGAGGTTTCATAATACTTTAGGGTTTTTTTATGTAAGAAGGCGGTTCAAATTTTTTTCCGCCTTTTTTTATTTAATTTTGCATCAATGAAATCCATAATTTTAGGTATAGATCCCGGATTATCTTTTACAGGCTATGCAATTATTGCTTATGAAAAACCCAAAATAGAACTATTAACCATTGGCACTATGGAACTCGGTAAAACAGATAAAGAAACTCATGAAAAATTATCTATCATTTATCAAAGAATCTATCAATTCATTAAAGAATACCAAATCAATGCTTTTGCTATAGAATCACCTTTTTATGGAAAAAATATACAAATTGCTATAAAAATGGGTAGAACCCAAGGGGTATGTATGGCTGCTGCTATAGCTCATCAAGTTCCTATTTATGATTATGCACCTCGTAAAGTCAAGCAATCTATTACGGGAAAAGGAAATGCTTCTAAAGAAATGGTTGCGGGCATGTTACAAAATATTTTTAAAACTCCTTTTGATAATCATTTTTTAGATGCAACAGACGCTTTATCAGTAGCAGTTTGTCATGCTTTTCAAATTGCAAACCCTATTATGGGCAAGTCTAAATCCTCATGGAAAAATTTTATTGAACAAAATCCTGATAGAATTAAAAAAAATTAAAAAATGGCTTACATAGCTGAAATTATTTTACCTGTTTATCTAAAAAATGTCTTTCATTATTTAATTAAAGAAGAAGATTTTCCGAATATTCAAAAAGGTAAAAGAGTTTTAGTTCCATTTGGTAAGTCTAATAAAATTTATACAGGGATGGTTTATAAAATTTATGAAAGCCATGAACACTTTCATGAATTAAAGTATGTTCATCAAATTGTTGATGAAGTTCCTATTTTTCAAACGGTTCAATTAGATTTTTGGAATTGGGTTTCTGAATATTATTGTTGTTCTTTAGGTGAAGTGATGCTTTTTGCTTTACCCAACCATTTAATTATTCATACACAAACTCATGTAACTTTCACTGAACAAATTCATTCATTAGATATTAACACTTTAACGGATAAAGAAAAGTCAGTTATTGATTTTTTATCCTCAAAGGAATTTATTTCTTATGAAAAATTAAAAAACCAATTCTCGGATTATGTCATTAAAAAATTATTACAAAAACAAATTATTGAAATAAAAACCCAAGTTGTTAACCCCTATAAACCTAAAATAAAAACTTTTATCTTTATTAATTACCCTCAATTAGAACAGCAATTTTCTTCAAATAATCCTTCAGAATTAATTACTTCAGCTATTCAAAATACTAAATCAGAAAATCACCAAAAAGTTTTATTGTATTTACTTCAAAATGATGGCGTTGAAAAACAATTCCTGTTAAACAAATTAGAAATTTCTGAGAGTGTTTTGAAATCTTTAGAAAAAAAATCATGGATTAGTTTAGAAAAATATGCGATTGATAGAGTTCAATTAAGAAATTCATCAATCATACAACAAGAACTTTCTTTGGAAGAAAAAAGTCTTTGTCAAGAATGGATTCATAAAATAGAAAATTCTACAAGCTGGTCACCAACGGTTTTCTTTCATGATTTAGGGAATAATCGTATTCAATTTTATGTAGAATGGTTTAAGAAATGGATAGAAAAAGGGAAACAGATTCTTTTTTTGGTACCAGAAATTGCATTTACCGATAAATTTGTTATCGAATTACAAAATCATTTTCAAGATCAACTCGGTATTTATCATGGTAAAATTAATGATAATGAAAGAGTAGAAATTTGGTATAAAGTTTTTTTGAAAGAATTTAAAATTGTTATTGGTGTTAGAAGTGCATTATTTTTACCCTTTACTGATTTAGGTTTGATTTTAATAGATGAAGAACAAGATTCAAATTATAAACAAGAAGAAAAAAATCCTAGAATGAATTTTAAAGATTCGGCGATTTACTATTCTAAAATGTTAAATATACCAATCATTTTAGCGTCTCAAACTCCTTCTATTGAAACCTATTATCAAACACAAATCGGAAAATATAACATTATTAAATATTTAAAAAACTCTCAACTCAAAGAAAGTCAAGTGATAATAAAAGATTTAAAATCTGAAATTGCTTTACATCAAACTGTGGGTTTGTTTTCTGAGTATGCTTATAAATCCATTTTTCAACAAAAACTTAAGAAACATGTTTCAATTATTTTCGTTAACAGAAAAGGATATGCACCGAAAATTGTTTGTAATGCATGCGGACATGTTCATTTTTGTCCTAATTGTGATATTGCTTTAACTTATCACAAACAAATTCATAAATTAAAATGCCATTATTGTGGTTTTCAGGAAGATAATATTTATTTTTGTAAAAACTGTGGGAGTAATGATTTGGCTTATGAGGGTTTTGGAACAGAGAAAGTCGAAGAACAATTGTATTCCATTTTTCTTAATTTTAAAATTGCAAGGTTAGATTCTGAAAATTTTAAAACCAAAAAACAATTATCCGATTTTTTACAATCCATTCAAAAAAAAGAAATTGATATAGTTATTGGTACTCAATTGATAACCAAATTATTACATTTAGATAATATAGAACTTTTGGTGGTATTACTTGCCGATATAATGCTTCACATTCCTAATTTTAGAGCATTTGAATACACTTTCCAATTTCTAAGACAATTGATTTATGATTTTGATTTACCCAATCAAGAAAATAAACAATTAGTTTTGCAGACTCGGGTACCAAAACATCAAGTTTTTGAATATTTATTTAAAGATTATGCCGAATATTATCATGAGCAAATAACTCTACGTCAAGAACTTGATTATCCTCCCTTTACTCGTTTAATTGAATTACAAATTTTACATCCTAATCAAAATATACTTCATTATTCTATTAACAATTTTGAGAAACTTTTAAAAAACTCTTATTCAGAATATATTTTAGGACCCAGTATTCCTCATGTATCCAAGCTCAAAAATTACTACCGTATTCAGTATTTAATCAAAATTCCTAAAGGGCAAAACCCATCAAAAATCAAAGAACACATTCAAAAAGCATTTAAAGATTTTTTGATTTTGGAAAAAGATAGATATTTTCGTATAATCATTAATGTAGATCCAAAATGATTTAAATTTTTTATTCACAACACAAATTTTGTAGTATTTAGTTTGTGGATAATTATGTATTTTGAACACAATCAAGAAAAATACAAAAAAGTTTTTCATAATCAAAAAATTAGTATTTTTGCGTTTCTATTAAAAAGAGGTAGGCAAGATGAAAAGGACATTTCAACCCAGTAGAAGAAAGAGAGTAAATACTCATGGTTTTCGTGCAAAAATGAAAACTAAAAATGGTCGAAAACAATTATCTCGTAGAAGAGCTGTCGGTAGATATAAATTAACCGTAAGCGATGAAAAAATCTTCAAATGGTAGTCATAAGTTATTTTATGCTAAGTTAACAAAGACTGAACGAATAAAGAGTAAGTCTTTGTTAACCACCATTTTAAAAAATGGTCAAAAAATTAAATCATCTTTTTTTGTAATTACATACTTTTTTCAAACCATTTCCCATTCCTCTTTAAGTTCAAAAACAATTTTTGCTATTTCAGTACCTAAAAAGGTATCCAAAAAAGCCGTAGAAAGAAATCGTATCAAAAGAATTTTTAGGCACGCTTGGCAATCCCTTAAAAACTCCATTGAATTACAAATTCCCAGTCATTTAAAACTTTGTATTTTTATATCGGTTTACCAAAAATTTTTAGGTTCTATTCATGATATTGTTGAAGAACTAAAGTTCTGTTTTCAAAAAATGCTACTAAATTTGCCTCATGCAGAAAATTGATATATCCGTTATAGTTCCATTGTATAATGAAGAAGAATCCCTTCCCGAGTTAGTGGAATGGATACATCAAGTAATGATAGAAAATCGTTTTTCTTATGAATTAATAATGGTTGATGACGGTTCAACGGATAATTCATGGCAAGTAATTACAGGTTTAAAAGCACTTTTTCCTGATATTAAAGGCATTAAATTTCAAAGAAATTATGGTAAATCGGCTGCTTTACATATGGGTTTTCAACACGCAAAAGGTAATGTTGTCATTACCATGGATGCCGACTTACAAGATAGCCCCGATGAAATTCCCGAATTATATCGTTTAATTACTGAAGAAAAATATGATTTAATCAGTGGTTATAAAAAAAAACGTTACGACCCTATCACCAAAACTATTCCTACGAAATTATTTAATTGGGCTACACGAAAAATATCAGGTATTCATAACCTTCATGATTTTAATTGTGGTTTAAAAGCTTATAAAAAAGATGTTGTAAAATCAGTTGAAGTTTACGGAGAATTACATCGTTATATACCTTTTTTAGCAAAAGAAGCGGGCTTTAAAAAAATTGGTGAAAAAGTAGTAGTTCATAGAGCAAGAAAGTACGGAAACACAAAATTTGGTTTAGAACGCTTTATTAACGGTTTTTTAGACTTATTGACTTTAAGTTTTACTTTAAAATTTGGTAGAGCCCCTATGCACTTTTTTGGTTCTTTTGGTGTACTTTCCTTTTTGACAGGCTTTTTTATTGTGATTTATTTGATTGCTCAGAAACTTTATGGTTTACATATTGGTGAAAAACCTCGAGAAGTTGTTGACCAACCTTTGTTTTATTTAGCGTTAGCCGCTTTGATTATTGGTGTTCAATTATTCTTAGCCGGTTTTTTAGGTGAACTTTTAATACGCAACAATCCTAACAAAAATAACTACCTAATTTCAGAAATCGTAGAATAATATAATTTTGTTTATTAAATAATACCACCAATCACTTGCAAATTATTCTCATATGATTGCTCTTTTTCAAAAATTTTTAATTTACAAATTATCGCTTAATTTTTTTTAATTCTAAATTTAATACCCACTAAATCTGGAATAACGTCGCTTAATTCATCAGCAGAAGCATTACTTTTTTGAATAAACAGTAAAAAATCTTTACGAAGTTGTGAATATTCTTTACGAAGAGATTCATATTTTTTTTCAAATATTTTTTGCTCTTGTAATGCTTTTTCTTCTGAAATGACATCATTTTGAACCGTATTTAACCAATAATTATAAAGAGAACGATCTTTTACGTATTTATCATGAAGTTTTTTGGATTTTTCGTTAATTGTTTTAAATTCAGATAGTTGCTGAAAATATTTGTTTTTATAAATAGAAACATTTTCTGAATGAGTAGAATCTTCAATTAACAAAAATTTTTGATTGATTTCTTTTTTATTATTCTGAATTTGAACTTTTACGTTCTGAATTTCTTGAGATAATTCATAAATATCCACATAAAGTTGAGTCCATTTAGGAGTTTGAGCAGTAAGTTCTAACTTCGTTTTAAGTTCAACTTTCTGACAACCCGTTAGTACCCAAAACAGATTTAAATAAAAAAAGGCTTTGAGAAAATCAAAACTCATTATTCAATCATTTTTTGAAATTCGTCAAAATTAATAATTTTTACACCAAGTTCTTGTGCTTTTTCTAATTTTTTGGGTCCTATATCTTCACCAGCAACCAGTAATTGCAAGTTTTTTGATACACTGCTTAAAACTTTTGCGCCATGATTTTGAGCTAAAGCCACAAGTTCTTCTCTTTTATATCCCGGTATTGTACCAGAAAATAAAATGGTTATACCCTTTAATTTATTGCTTAAATTTTCCGTATTATTTTGTTTTTGAAATTGTATTTGGTGCTTCTTTAATCGTTGAATAATCTGTTGATTTTCTGGTTTTGATAAAAAATCTTTGATAGACTTTGCGATAGTCTCCCCTACATCAGGAGTTTCAATAAGTTGCTCTAAACTTGCATTTTGTAACTCTTCAAGAGAAGGATATTGATGAGCAATTTTTTTTGCTAAATTTTCACCAACATGTCTGATACCCAAAGCAAATAAGACTTTTTCGAAGGGTTGCTCTTTGGATTTTTGTATTGATTGATATAAATTTTCTGCGGATTTTTTAGCAAATCGTTCTAATGGTAAAAGTTTTTCAACGGTTATATCGTATAAATCTGCAACATTATGAATTATACCTGCATTCACTAATTGAGTAACAATTTCTGAACCAAGACCATCAATATTCATAGCTTTTCTATGAGCAAAATGTTCAATTCTACCGATAATTTGAGGATTACAACCTTCCGAATTCGGGCAATACCAATTGGCTTCACCAGATATTTTTATTAATTCTTTTCCACAAGAAGGGCAATTTTTAATAAATTCTAATTTTTTTGCTTGTGGATTTCTTTTTTCTTTAACAACCGATGATATTTTAGGTATAATTTCTCCACCTTTTTCTACTATGACATAATCATTTTCGTGTAAATCTAACCTTTGAATTTCATCTTCATTATAAATACTAGCCCTTTTAACGGTTGTACCAGCCAATAAAACAGGTTTTAAATTCGCAACAGGCGTAATAACTCCGGTTCTTCCCACTTGATAACTAATACTTTCTAATTGAGTAATTGCTTTTTCTGCTTCATATTTATAAGCTATTGCCCATCGTGGACTTTTAGCAGTACTTCCGAGTTCTTCTCTTACTTCTAGTTCATTAATTTTTATAACAATACCATCAATATCATAACTTAATGAAAACCGTTTTTCTTTCCAATGTTGTAAATAAGAATCTATTTCGGGAATATCTTTACAAATTTGGTTATGTTCACTGACTGGAAATCCCCATAGTTTTAATTGTTCTAATTGTTCAAAATCTGTTAAAAAATTGAGTTCATTCGTGAAGAGGTAATAAGCAACAAAATCTAATTTTCTGCGAGCTACTTCTTTTGAATCTTGTAATTTTAACGTTCCAGAGGTTGTATTACGGGGATTCATTAAAGGAGGTTCACCATTTTCTAAACGTTCTTGATTTAATTTTTCAAAATCTTTGATGTGCATAAAAACTTCACCACGAACTTCTAAATCATCGGGTATATTATTACCTTTCAATTGAAGCGGAATGGAGCGGATAGTTTTAGCATTTGGGGTAATATCATCACCTTTTGTACCATCACCTCGCGTTACGGCATGAGTTAAAATTCCTTTTTTATAATGTAAACTTAAAGCAACCCCATCAAATTTATGCTGTAAAATAAAAACAAAAGGTTTTTCTGTTAATTTTTGGTTACGTAAAATAAAATCATGGATTTCTTCTATACTATAAGAATTACTTAGACTTAAAAAAGGAATATTATGTTGAAAAGTAGGAAAATTTTTAGTTATGGAGCCACCTACTCTTTGTGTGGGTGAATAGGGTTTTATTAATTCTGGATATTGGTTTTCTAATTTTACAAGTTCTTGATATAAAGCATCATACTCTCTATCAGAAATAACAGGTAGATTTTGATTATAATACAAATTATCGTGATACTGAATTTCTTGAATAAGTTGTTCGATGCGTTTTTCGGCTTGTTCTAAATTCATGAATTAGGATTAATGCCTTTGTTTATGGAGTTAATAATGTTTTGAGGAACTAAACCTTCTAACTTTCCTTGATATTTAATAATTTCACGAACCAAAGTAGAGGAAATCCCAATATATTGAGTATCAGAAACTAAAAATACTGTTTCTATTTTATCGTCTAAGTGTTTATTTAACAAAAAAATATGCTTTTCATACTCAAAATCAGGAGCTGAACGTAAACCTCTTAAAAGAAATTTGATTTCATGTTTTTTTGCAAAATCAACAGTTAAGCCATCAAAAGGCATAACTTTCACTTTATGATGATATTTTAAAAAATATTCTTGTATCCATAAAATTCTTTGCTCTAATGAAAACATAGTTTGTTTAGCAGAATTTACACCTACGCCCACAATAATTTCATCAAATAAATCTAAACCTCTTTCAATAATTTCGGTGTGTCCTAAAGTAATGGGATCAAAAGTTCCCGGGAATAATGCTCTTTTCATTCAATACTACTTTTTTATGCTTGCAAATATAACGAAATATTTTGAAGAAAAGGTATTCTTTAAGACATGTTACATATCTAAAATTGCCATAGTCAATCTGCTCACGCATACTAATTTTCCATTTTCATTGCTAATTTGAATATCCCAAACATGGGTGGTTCTTCCTAAATGTATGGGAGTACACTTACCATAAACAAACCCTTGAGTTTCTGATCGTAAATGATTGGCATTGATTTCTAATCCTACACATTTTTTTGTTAATCCTTGATGAGTTACAGCAAGTCCAGAGGCAGTTGAGCCAATCGATTCAGCAAGAACTACTGATGCACCACCATGTAATAAACCGAAAGGTTGTTTGGTTTTTGAATTAACGGGCATTCTTGCAATTAAATAATGATTTCCAACTTCAGTAAATTCAATCTCTAAAAATTCTAACATGCAACCCTTAGAAAATTGGTTTAATTGCTCAGGTGTAACGTCTGGAAAAATCTTTTCATTCATATAACTAATTAACAATAATTTTTGGCTCAAAGTTTATTATTTCATCATAAAAAAACTTTTCGTTGAATACAAAAAATAGGCTACTATAATAATATAGCAGCCTATTACGCAAATAAGAATATTGAATTATTGGATTTTTACTAGTTTATGAGTAATAACCTCTTGACCATTACTTATGACAGCAGTGTACACTCCTTTTGTGATATTATTAAAGAAGTCTAATTGAATATTGGTAGCACCAGCATTAACATTGTACATTTCATTGAATACTTGCTGACCAATAGCGTTATATAATACAAGATTTAAAGATTGTTCTTTATCAGAAGTAAGAGTTAAGTGCATAACATCTTGTGTTGGATTAGGATAGAATACTACACCAAATTGGAAATTTTTAGATAAAATTGCTTCTGCAATATTAGAAAATTTGTAAGCACCATTAAAATCTATTTGTTTCAAGCGGTAGTAGTATTTGATATTTGCTTCAACTTGGTTATCATCATAGGTATAATTTACAGGATTTTGTGTTGTTCCACTTCCATTAACCCATGCATTTGGATTGATTTTAGCAAAATTAGTTCCATCTAAACTTCTTTGAATTTCGAAACCAGCATTATTAACCTCAGACTGGGTACTCCAATATAATTTGATTAACTGATTAGTATTATCAGGAACCGCAACTAAAGGAAGCATTTCCACAGGGAAAGGTTTATTGTCATCTACTGCAACAGCAAATTCAGAAAAACCGGATTGATTATTTCTAATTACTAGTGCTGTTGACATAGGATTCAAAGTGGAAGTAGGATTACAATTCCCATAAACGTTCCAATCTGTATTTCCAGTAGTAGCTTTTTGAACAGTTGCGGAAGCATTACCTGTATATTGTGCATAATTATAGGAAGTATAAGCTGCGTCGTAATTACGGGGATGAGTTCTTACATGATAGGAAGCAGAACCTGCAATATTATCAGGAATAACAATCCATCTACCATTATCTATCCAAGCAACATAGCCACCATTACCACATTCAGCTATATTGTCGGGAACACCTGTATGAATAGGTCTAAAATAAACCGTTAGATATTGCCCATAATCGGGGGTAGCAGTATAGTCAATACCGATTTGGTTCATTTCTTTTTCCGAAGCAGGATTTGCTCTCAGTCCACCTACAGGGAATTCTAATAGGGCTGCGCTA
>CALLMJ010000018.1 GCA_938006875.1 uncultured Bacteroidia bacterium | reverse complement strand
AAATTTGATGAGTTGTTTCATTGAGTATTCTGTAAGTATTTATAATTTGTTCATTATCAGAAATACTAAATTCTAAAATTGCAATCGTGTAAACTCCTTTAAAATCGTAATTCCAATCTTTATCTTTGATGCCTTGGTCTTGAATTAAACGAGAAGCATAAAATAAAATTCTTTTTTTAAAATATTTTTGTCTAGCTCTTTGAACTTCAATAATAAAATGTTCACCTTTTTCATTGACGCACAATAAGTCTATTATAACTTTTCTATCTTCTTCATTTTGACCTGAAAACTCTGTATTTTTATAGGTTAAATCTTGAACATATACATTTTGAAAAGCCATAATAGAGTTCAAAAAATCTATAAGAATTTCCTTGTTATTTTCATTTGCGAAAATAAACTTAAAAGCAAAATCCGTTAATAGATTGATATATTTAGGCATAAAAATCCCAAAATACAAATCTAAACATTTTTTTAATACTCAAGAATTTTTTTGGTTATCTCTCCATTCATAAACCCAAGCAGCTTGAATTTGCTCAAGGATTTCTTCACTGGATTCTTCTGGTTTACCAACAAAATTAGGTAATTCTAGAACCCATTTATGAAGGTCTGTAAAACGTATTCTATAAATTTTTGATTCATTAAAATCATCTCCAAATTTCTCATAAAGAGAAATAGCAATATCTTCAATATCCTTCCAGTGAATGGGTAATTCAATATCTTTTATATCCATAATTTGATAAATTTTAAAAATTTAGTGTCCAATAATAACTGATTGATCGGGTATTTTAACGATAATATCACCGTAAATTTGAGATTGGCAAGCTAAACGTGATTCAATACGTGGATTTATAGCTCTATCTACATAGTTTTCTTCTTTTTCAGACATTTCAGAAAGATTTTCCATACCGGATTCAATGTAAACATGGCAAGTTGTGCAAGCACAAACACCTCCACAATTATGAGCAAGTTCAATATTATTCTCTAATGCTACGTCTAAAATGCTCTCACCTTCAGCGGCTTTAACTATTGTAGGTTCTAAACGAGGGTCTTCAAATAGAAAAGTTACTTGATAAATATTCATATTATTTACATTTTATTGAGCGAAACAAGAGCTTATTAGGTTAAGTTCAAATAAACTAACTTTCTGTACGGTTTTTAAATTTTTTGGAAAATCGGAAGGAATCTAATGCAGTAAATCCAATAGCAATTGTACTACCTCCAACAATACCAATTGCATCGGGTACTCCAAAAATAAAATTTGAGCCTATCCAAAAAACAGTTCCAAGCACCACTCCTTTTACTAAACCTAACGCATCTGCTTTAACTATTGCTAAAAAAGGTGGTTTTTTATCATTATCCCATTTATAATTTTTCCAAAATTGAAGGCTATACTTAGCTACACTCAAAAATCCTAATGATATAGGAGAAGCTTGTTTTTTTATTGCATCATTTTCTAAAGAATCTAAAATTCCTTCAATTTGAATAATTGGCAAATCATCGGATAAACTTAGAAAATCAATAATAGTTTTTTTTTCAAACTCAGGAATATTGGATTGATCTAAAAAACTTAATATTTCTGCGTCACCGTATGTTGCATAGTTATTAAATGAATAGTTTGCAATGGGTCTTAAATAAAGTTCAATGGTGTTTTCGTTCTCAAAAAGTTGAGCTAATAGAAGATTATGTTGCTGCCCAACGTTAGCAAAAGGATTTTGACCAAAAGTGTGAACAAATAAGCCGATAAAAATAGTAAACAAAAGTAATCTCATGATAAAATTGAATAATTTAAGAGTTAATCGTCATTCATATTCAAATCTTTCAAATCGGAATCATCAATCTGGACTTCATCCATCATTTTATCTACTTCTTCTTCAATCGCTTCAATCTCAGCGGTAATATCCATGTTATCAAATTCAACATCTAAATCCTGAATATCTAATTCATCATCATCTAAAGAGAGCTCATCATCTACTTCCTCTAAATTACAGCAATCGGGATATATTTTAGCGGAGATTAATGTAGTTAAATCTACTTCAAAACCATTCTCATTCAATGCAATAATAATATCTGTTTTTTTGATTTGAAGTGAGTCAAATTGAATGGTGATTTCTTTCTCTTTGGGGTCATAAGTAGCATCAGCAATACCATGCAATCCTTTCACTAGATTAATGGATACATCAGGAGGACACTCAGAACAAGGACCACTCAATTCCAATGTTATAGTGGCATTTGGAGTAACCTTACTTCCGCAAGAAGCCATTATTAGCAAAAAGAAATTCCAAATAACCCATTTCATGAAAACATTTTTCATATAGTATATTGTAGGGACGATTTAGTTTTTAACGGTTCAAATTTAGTGTTATTTTTAATACATAATGAAGTTTGTGGAAATTTTAATTTTCTCCCCATCTAAAAGTTTGAATTTCAAGGTTCAAGTGGTCTATTATTCTATGAACAACTGTATCCACAAGCTCTTCAATGGTAGTAGGTTTTGAATAGAATGAGGGTGCAGCAGGTAAAATCATTCCACCAGCCTCAGAAATTAATGTTAAATTTTTTAAATGGATTAAATTTAAGGGGGTATCTCTAATGACACAAATGAGTTTCCTTTTTTCTTTGAGCATAACATCTGCCGCTCTGGTAATTAAATCATCAGATAAGCCATGCGCAATTCTGCCCACTGTTCCCATAGAACAAGGAACAATCACCAAAGCTTCATATTTTGAGGATCCAGAAGCAAAAGGAGCAAAATAATCATGAAATTCAAAAACTTTTACAAATTCAGGGGCATGAAAAGGTTCTCCAATTTCTAAATTCCATACATCTTTTGCATTTTTAGATAAAACTAAACCTACTTCTAAATTATCTAAAAATGCTAAATAATTCAATAATCTTTTTGCATAAATACTCCCACTGGCTCCCGTTATGCCGATTGCTATTTTTCTTTTCATAATAAGTAAACTCAAAATATGCATATGAAGTTTACTTCATTAAAAATATTTTTTTTAAGCATGCAATAACCTTTTGTATAATTTATGGTTTTTGTTTATCCATTTCGCATCTTCTTTTTTATCAACAAATTGAATTTTTATGTCTGGGTCTTTATCAACAAATGTAATGGTCTTATCTTCTCCTAATTCTACATAATACCAACATTCATCTTTTCCACTTGCTTCAGTTTTACTCTTCGTTAAATAAATATACAAATCAGGATTTTCTTGTACTATCTGAACTTTTACTTTTCCGAATAAATTTTCAACTTTAATAAATGCCATGATTAATTAATTTTATTGCAAATCTATCAAAAAATTATTTTAATCTAACTTAAACAATTCACATCAAAATAAATTATTGAAAATCAATTATTTAAAATTTCATTGAGGTTCATGTAACAAAAGTAACCGTAAAAAGTATCAAAAGCCTGCTATTTTTGTATCAAGAAATTAAAATAAAGATATGAGTAATTTTAAAGTTGAACAAATTTACACTGGGTGTTTAGCACATGGTGCATATTACATTGTAAGCAACGGCGAAGCTGCAATCATTGACCCGCTTCGTGAAACCAAACCTTATTTAGAAAGATTAGAAAAAGACGGCGTAAGGCTCAAATACATTTTTGAAACACACTTTCATGCAGATTTTGTTTCAGGCCATTTGGATTTAAGTAAAAAAACTGGCGCATCAATTATTTATGGACCTCAAGCACAGTGTGGATTTGATTGTGTGAGTGCTTCTGATAACCAAATTTTTGAACTAGGTAATATAAAAATTAAAGTTTTACATACGCCTGGTCATACGATGGAAAGTTCTTGCTTTTTATTAATTGATGAAAATGATAAAGAACATTCTGTATTTACTGGTGATACTTTATTTATTGGTGATGTAGGAAGACCCGACCTTGCTCAAAAAGCGGCTAACAAAACTCAAGAGCAATTAGCGGCTTTGCTTTATCATTCTTTAAGAAATAAATTAATGACTCTACCCGATGAAGTAATTGTTTATCCAGGGCATGGTGCTGGTTCTGCTTGTGGTAAAAACATGAGTAAAGAAACTGTATCTACTATTGGTGAACAAAAGAAAACTAACTACGCTTTACGTGCTAATATGACCGAGCAAGAATTTATTCAAGAAGTTACTGATGGTTTAACTCCTCCTCCAGGATATTTTGGATTTAATGTCATGATGAACAAACAAGGTTATACTAGCATTGACGAAGTTTACAAACAAGCATTAAGAGGTTTAAAACCAGAAGAATTCGAAATTGCTGCTGAAAGCACGGGAGCCTTAATATTAGATACAAGAAACCCTGCTGTTTTTGCCAAAGGATTTATTCCTAATTCTATTAACATTGGTATTGATGGAGATTTTGCTCCTTGGGTGGGTGCTATGATAGTTGATGTTAAACAGCCTATTTTATTGGTTTGTGAACCAGGTAGAGAAGAAGAAGTAGTAACTCGTTTAAGTCGTGTAGGATTTGATAACGTTTTAGGATTTTTAGAAGGTGGTTTTCAAACTTGGGCTAAATCTGGTAAAGAAATTGATTCTGTAAATAGAATTACCGTTGAGCAGTTTGAAAAAGAATTTAAAAAAGGAGAAACTAAAGTTATTGATGTAAGAAAAGAAAGCGAATATGCTGCTGAACATGTAGAAGATGCATACAATATGCCCTTAGCATATATCAATAATTGGATGAAAAATTTACAACCCAATGAAGAAGTATATATTCACTGTGCAGGTGGATATAGAAGCATGATTGCAGCTTCTATATTACAATCTAGAGGGTATAGAAACTTTAAAGAAATAGAAGGTGGATTTAATGCGATTTCAAAAACCCGTGTACCTAAAACAGATTTCGTATGTCAAAGCAAATTATTATCATAACTTCAATTTTAACCTTTATATTTATGTTTTTCTTTTTTAATCAAGGAAACGCTCAAAAAGATAAAGCCAAAATGACAGAATTAATTAAAAATGGCGCGTTTTTAGTAGATGTAAGAACAGATTGGGAGTTTGCAGAAGGTTCTGCTCCTGGTGCTGTAAATATTCCCTTAGATAAAATCAGCCAAAATTTAGATAAATTCAAAGATAAATCTAGTGTGATTGTATTTTGTAGAAGTGGAAATAGAAGTTCTCAAGCAAAAGCTATTTTAGAAAAAAGTGGTATCAAAGAAGTTTATAATGGTGGAACTTGGGGAGAGGTAGCAGAATTAGTAAAAAACGCTAAAAAATAAACCGTTTCAATAAATTAGTAAGTTGTAGGTATAATTTATTTTTACCTACATCTTTTTTAAAAAAATACAAATGAAATTCATCAATCGTTTTAAACTTCATATAATAGGTTTAGTTTTAGGAGCAATTGGGGGTTGGTTTTATTGGTATGCGTGGGGATGTGTTGAGAGTTGTCCCATTAAATCCAATCCTTTACATAGTTCATTGTATGGAGCTTTGATGGGTTTTTTATTTTTGGGAATGTTTGAAAAAAAGCATTCGAATATCCAGTAAGCGTGAGGGTTGCGAAGGATACATTCGATAATATACTCATTGACCAAGTGATGGCACTGCCTTTTGAATCTTTTAGAAAAGTAAAAAAGATTGCGGTATATTGAGTTCACCGAAACGCTGGAAGTGAAACCCAATTTGGCAAGATCAGTGTAAACGTAGCAGCCCGACCCTTAGCAAATAAAGTGTAGCAACGCCAAGAAAATTATTAAAAATTAAAAAAATTATGCAGAAAAAAAGTTTTCAAGAAATTATTAACTCAGAAAAACCTGTTTTAGTAGATTTTTCAGCAGAATGGTGTGGACCCTGCAAAATGTTAGCACCTATACTGAAAGATGTAAAAGATGAAATTGGTGAAAAAGCCAGTATCATTAAAATTGATGTAGATAAAAATCCGGCAGCAGCAAATGCTTATCAAATACAAGCTGTACCTACTCTTATTTTATTTAAAAATGGAGAAATTTTATGGAGAAAAAGTGGTGTTATGTCTAAACAAGATTTAGTAAGTATAATCAATAAGTATCAATAAAAATTTTTAATAGCCTAATAAAATTATGATAGAAATATTCACTCAACCATGGCCTTGGTATGTTGCAGGTCCATTAATTGGATTAACCGTACCTGCGTTATTAATTTTAGGAAATAAATCCTTTGGAATTAGTTCTTCTTTAAGGCATATTTGTGCTTCATGTGCACCTTTTGGTATTCCATTTTTTCAATATGACTGGAAAAAAGAAATATGGAATTTACTTTTTGTATTAGGAATATTGATTGGAGGAATCATTGCTGGTAATTTTTTAGCCAATCCAGAACCCATTCAAGTGAATGAAAGTCTTAAAAGTGAATTAGCAACTTATGGTATAACCAATTTTAATTTCTTAGTACCTACGGATATATTCAATTGGAATAATTTATTAACCTTAAAAGGGTTTTTTATGATGGTAATAGGTGGTTTTTTAGTGGGATTTGGTACTAGATATGCGGGAGGTTGCACTAGTGGTCATGCAATTATGGGATTATCAAATTTGCAATGGCCTTCATTAGTAGCAACGATTAGTTTTATGGTTGGTGGTTTTATAATGGCCAACTTTATTTTACCTTTTATTCTTAAAATTTAAAAATATGAAACACCATTTAACAACAACAGAAGTAATTGAAATACAAGATTTAGAAAAACGTTCATTAGATGCCATGTGCGTCAATGAAAGTAAGCTGAAACATCAATGGTGGCATAATATTAAATATGTAATTATTGGAACTATCTTTGGAATTGTATTTGTAAAAGCAGAAATTATCAGCTGGTTTAGAATTCAAGAAATGTTTCGTTTACAATCTTTCCATATGTATGGAGTAATTGGAAGCGCAGTAATAGTTGGAGCCATTTCAGTAGCGTTAATCAAAAAATTTAATATTAAAACGATTTATGGAGAGACCATTCATTTACATGATAAAACCTTTAATAAGGGTCAAATTATTGGTGGATTGATGTTTGGGTTGGGTTGGGGAATAACAGGAGCCTGTCCTGGTCCTTTATATGCTCAAATTGGTTCAGGCGCTACTGTAATTACTGTAACTCTATTTTCTGCTATCTTGGGTACATGGGTTTATGGTTATTTCAGAGATAAATTACCTCATTGATCTCAATAAAAAATTAAAGTTTATAAAAAATTCATTAAAAATTGGTTTACCAGGTAATTGTTAGCGTTGTTAACGCTTAACGTGACAATCTAAAAGATTAGGTATATATTCGGTTGTTGAGTAGTGAGTGAAGCGAACGTACCGAAACAACCGATTTTCCCCGAAACATGGTCATTTCGGTACAACTGCGTCTACTTAATGACCAATCCTTATGTATATATTCGGTTGTTGAGTAGTGAGTGAAGCGAACATACCGAAACAACCGCTAAAATAATGTCAAATTTTTTCTTGATATTTTTTTAATTGAAGTTGGCATGAAATTTGTTTTTA
>CALLMJ010000017.1 GCA_938006875.1 uncultured Bacteroidia bacterium | reverse complement strand
TGAAAAGTTACCATCAATGATAGATTGAAGGATAGAAGGATGTAAATTTTTATCCACATTTTGGTAAAAAAGCCATAACATTTCTGTTAATATTTTTTTATCAGTTTCAGCATCATAATCTTTAAAGTGGGATTCTGCTTTGTTTTTTAGTTCCTTAATAAATGGTTGGATAGCGTCTTTATCATCGGGTTTAGCTTTCATGGTTTGATACATTCTCGCAACTGTAAGCCCTAATGAATTAGCACCTACTCCCATAATACCTACATTAAAATATAAAATTGCTTTTACGTGTTTTTTATATTCTTCAACGGCTTTATCAATGTTAGATACGGCATCTGCATATTCTTTGCGTGTAGCATCAGCACTTGCCCATTTGAAAAACTTTTCTTCTTCCGATTTTTTATATGCCACTAAATCTAAACGCTTTAAGCCTTCATTTTGACCTAAATAATACTTCCAGCTGTTACTCAAAGAAGCATATTTATCAGCAAGTTTAATACGAACTTCAGGATTTTTATCCATTTGTTTTTTCATAGTTTCTAAACGTTTTCCCATAATTTGGACAAGTATAGGATTGGAGTAGTCCATAGCGAATTGAATTTGAGAGGCGGTTTGGTAACGTTCCGTTCTGCCAGGGAAACCAAAAACCATAGTGAAGTCATTGGGTTTAATTCCTTTAATATTGATAGGAAGGAAATATTTGGGTTTGTAAGGAACATTTTTTTCAGAGTATTCAGCGGGTTTATTATCAGGAGAAGCATACACTCTAAACAAAGAAAAGTCTCCCGTGTGGCGAGGCCATACCCAATTATCGGTATCACCTCCAAATTTACCGATAGAGGAAGGAGGTGCTCCTACTAATCTAACGTCTTTAAATACTTCATAAACAAAAAGATAATATTCTCCACCATTGAACATATCTTTCACTTGTGCCATGTAACGCCCATTTTCAGAGGCTGTTTTTTCAATTTCTTTAATAACTTCTTGTTTTTTATCCCCAGCATTTTTTACTTTATCTGTTACATCTTCCATTTTAAATAAAACAGAAGCTGTGATTTCGGGACAATGCTTTTCTTCGCTTTTTTTCATAGCCCAAAATCCGTTTGTCAGGTAGTCATTCTGAACAGTACTATGATATTGAATGCTACTATAAGCACAATGGTGATTAGTAAGCATTAAACCTTCATTAGAAATAAATGTACCTGTACAGAACTGTAACCAAACAATGGCATCTTTTAAACTCGATTTATTGACGTTATAAATGTCATCAGGGG
Source organism: uncultured Bacteroidia bacterium (assembly GCA_938006875.1). GTDB lineage: Bacteria > Bacteroidota > Bacteroidia > J057 > CALLMJ01 > CALLMJ01. The sequence continues at coordinate 3,651 of CALLMJ010000017.1, read as the reverse complement.
TGAGCTTTAAACCCATTTTTTTCATTTCTTGATAATTTTTACCTATTAACATAGGAAGCCACATTCCTTCATCAGGAGGATTATATGCTTTGCTTGTAAGAAAAGAAAAAAGTAACAATAAAGTTAAAATGTGATTTTTTTTCATTGAAAACAAATATTTTTCTGCAAAATTATGAAAATTCTATTTCTGACCCAAAAATGATTTTAATCAGATACTTTAAAAACTCAAAAGTTCTTGTAATTTATTTTCAAACTCTGATACATTCAAAAATTGTTGTTCTAATTTAGAATTAAAAGGGATTGGAGTATCTAATGAAGCAGAACGCATAACTGGTGCATCTAAATATTGGAATAAATTTTCGGAAACCCAAGCAGCAATTTCTGCTCCAATACCTCCTGTTAAAGTATCTTCATGTAGAACTAAACAGCGTCCTGTTTTTTTAACACTCTCATAAACTGCATCTTGATCCCAAGGTAATAAAGTTCTTAAATCCATAACTTCTACGTCTAAATCATGGGATTTTATATATTTTAAAGCCCAATGAACACCCATTCCATAAGTGATAATGGTAGCTTCGTTACCTATATTTGCAATTCTTGCTTTTCCAATAGGAGTATTGTAATAACCATTCGGTACCCAGCCTTCCAAGCTACGATACAATAATTTATGCTCAAAATAAATCACGGGATTAAGTTCTAAAAATGCAGTAGTTAAGAGACCTTTAGCATCTTCTGGGGTAGAAGGATAAACAATTTTTAATCCGGGGACATGAAAGAACCATGCTTCATTACTTTGCGAATGAAAAGGACCTGCGGCTGTACCAGCACCGGTTGGCATTCTTACTACCACTTTCACGGGGTGCCCCCAACGATAATGTGTTTTTGCTAAATTATTGACAATCTGATTAAATCCACAACTCACAAAATCCGCAAATTGCATTTCTACCATTGCTCGATACCCCTCTAAACTTAAACCTAATCCACAACCAATAATAGCCGATTCACACAAAGGGGTATTTCTGACTCTATATTTTCCAAATTCTTCTACAAAACCATTTGTAATTTTAAATACTCCCCCATATTCCGCAATATCTTGACCCATCAAAATGATTTTTTCGTCTTTTTGCATAGCTTCACGTAAACCATCAGTGATAGCATCAATAAAACGTTTGTTTTCACCTTTTTCAATTGGCGGAGTTAATGGGTAATCTGATTTTGCATAAACATCATTTAATTCTTCTTGTAAATTAGGAACTAAATCAGGCTCTTGTTCGGTTGCATTCCAAGCCTCTTGAATTTGTTGTTTGAATTGATTTTTTGTTTCTTGAATAAACTCTTCTGTAATAAAGCCTTCTTGAAGCAAGAATTTTTCATAATTTAGTACTGGATCTTTCATTGCCCAACCGTCTAAAAGTTCTTTGGGAACATATTTGGTTCCTGATGCTTCTTCATGCCCACGCATACGAAATGTTATAGCCTCTAAAATTACAGGGCTTCGGTCATTTCGCATTTTTTCTGCAATTTTTTTTACGGTTTTATATACATGCAAAATATTATTTCCATCTACCATATGACCCTCTATTCCATAACCAATGGCTTTATCAATAAAGTTTTTGCATTTAAATTGTTCCGATGAAGGGGTAGAAAGCCCATAACCATTATTTTCTATGAGAAAAATTACGGGTAAATTCCAAACTGCGGCGGTATTAATAGCCTCATGAAATTCTCCTTCTGATGCACCACCATCTCCTGAAAATGCAACTGAAATAAAATCATCATGCGATAAGTTGGAAGCTAAAGATGTACCGTCCGCTACACTTAACATTGAACCTAAATGAGAAATCATTCCTATTACGCGGTATTCTGGTGCACCAAAATGAAAAGAGCGATCTCTACCTTTCGTAAATCCTGATTTTTTCCCTTGCCATTGACAAAAAAGTTGTTTTAAAGGCATTTTTCGAGAAGTAAATACACCCAAATTACGATGCAAAGGATAAATATAATCTTTTGATGTTAAGGCTTCGGTCATACCCACTGCAACAGCTTCTTGCCCAATTCCTGAAAACCATTTGCTAATTTTATTTTGGCGTAATAAAATTAACATTTTTTCTTCAATCATTCTGGGTAAAAGAATGGATTTATATAAATGAATAAGTTCTTCATGGGAAATATCGGTTCTATCGTAAACAATAGGTTCGTTAATTTCGTACATATATCGAATAAATGTGCAAATTTAAAAAAATAAAAGGTATCCATCAAATGGAAAAATAAATGTTTGTAATTTTGAAAAAAAGTAGAAAGTGATAAAAGTTGTTATAATTGACGATGAGCGTTTAGCGAGAGTAGAACTCCAAAATTTATTAAGTGAAATTTCTGGAATTGAAGTGGTGGGTTTAGCTTCCTTTGTAGAAGAAGCATTAGAAATTATTGAAAAAGAAAAACCCGATTTATTATTTTTAGATATTAACATGCCAGAAAAATCAGGTTTTGAACTTATTGAAGAGTTAGTTCAAGTTCCTTATTTTATTTTTACAACAGCTTACGAAGAATATGCCTTAAAAGCTTTTGAGGTGGGTGCGGTGGATTATCTCTTAAAACCTATTCAGGCACAGCGTTTAAAAGATTCAATAGATAAAGTAAAAAAACTTATTGAACAAGATAATGACGAGAATACTAATCAATATTTTTCCATTGAAAGTAGAATTTTTATTCGTGATAATGATAAATGCTTTTTTGTAAAAGTTACAGATATTAAAAGAATTGTTTCCGAAGGAAATTACGCAAGAATCTTTTTTAAAGACCAACAAGCGTTAGTGCATCGTTCTTTGAATGCATTATCATTGAAGCTAGACCCTGACTATTTTTTTCGTGCTAATCGTCAAGAATTGATTAATATCCAATATATTGAACGTATAGAACCTTATTTTAGTAACACTTTAGTTTTCTTTTTAACGGGTAATATAAAAATAGAAGTATCTCGCAGACAATCTGTTATTTTCAAAGATAAGTTTGGAATTTAAAAACAAAATGTTTAAGAAGTTCTAATTTCCACCTCCACCAAGGGATTTATATAAATTCCATTCAGAAATTTTGAGTTTTTTCTTTCTTCAATCAAATTCATTTGAACATTTAGAGCATTTTTTTGAGCTAATAATACTTCTAAGTAATTGGCTTTGCCAGTTTTAAATAAATCACGTGAAATTTCAACGGCTTCATTAAGTTCTACTTTTTGCTTTTGCGATAATTGAATAATTTCTTTTTGTTTTTGTATATAAAAATCTACGGTAGCAATTTAATAATATGCTAATATTCTTTTTGCTATAAATTTAGTATTTCTTGCTCGGTTAACCCTGTTTTATCTATGATTTCTTGAATAGGCATATTCAATTCTTTTAACAATCTGGCTAATTCTATGATTTTCTTTTTGGAGTCCTCTGCTCGTTTCTTTTCTTCTTCTAACAATTTTTCTTTCTCCTCTAAAACTCCTTTTAATTGCTCATGCTCTTGTGCTAATTGTTTTTTCTCTATCTCTAAACTTTCCAAATCTTTATAATAATCTTCTTCCGCTTTCATTTGTTTGAGTATTATCTCCTCCATTGCTCCTCTACTCAAATAGTTTACTACTTCCTTTAAATCTGACTTAGGCTCCTC
>CALLMJ010000016.1 GCA_938006875.1 uncultured Bacteroidia bacterium | reverse complement strand
TAAAAAAATTGAAATTCAACGCAAACCCGGTTACAATAAGGTTTATGCAGATGTGGCGGAACAGGTATACGCAGAAGACTCAAAATCTTCCACCCGATACATGGGTATGAGGGTTCGAATCCCTCCATCTGCACCAACTTTCAATGTAAAGTTCTACCATCTATTGGCAGATTGTCAGGGGTTGCAAAATATTTACCTTTTTCACTCATATAACATTCCAAATAGAAAATTTTCTCTGACGAAGGAAAATTGATTGCATCGATACTAAAATCAACACCATTGTACATGTTTTCAATCATTTCCGAAGATCTCTCCATTATTTCTAGAATTTTTTCTTCATAATCAAGAAGATCTTTTTCCTCTCTCATTTGTGCATCTCCTATCCCAGGTCCTTTCTAGTCATTATTTCAAAAGCCTTCACACCTGTTTGGTCTTCGTCCAATGTGTATATAATATTGTTTATGTTCATATCAATAATTGCAGTTGTACAACCTCGACATGGTTTACTCAAACCCCAAATGTATTCTGATGAATTAGGTTTCTTCTTTATTCTAACAATGAACATTGTGGTTTTTGATCTCTTAAATTCATCAAATCCAACAAGATTAATGGCTCTCTTTATTGCGTTTGTTTCTGCATGAAAAAATATTGATTTGTCGTTTTTACCATATTTCATTTGAAAAGGATTTGATTTGTTTGAATTGTATCCAAAGGTCACAAACCTTTTGTTGATATAGATTGCCGCGATTAATCTGCAACCACCACCACTGCTGGTATTGCCTGATCCTTTTAGTTTTCTGGCTCGAAGAGTTAAATTGTCGAGAATTTCTCTCATTCTCCTTTCGGAGAAATAAAAATTGTCAAAATCAGACGACGAGCCATCATTCATGTTTTAGAGACCCTGTGATCTCCTTTTCTCAAGCTAGCACATCAGGCTTCTTTGTCAATTTTTTTTTTTCGTAGAAACAACGAGTTGTCTTTTTGCCAAACAACATTAAAAATCCAACAACGAGAAAGTTGTTAATCAACTTTTGATGTTTTGTTTTGTATTTTCCATCAAAAGAAATTTTGTTCTATACTCATCTACATCTTTTAGATACTTTTGTTGGCTCGATGATTTTGTACAACGATATTTTTTGTGAATATTTAATTAATGTTTTCTTTAAACTTAGTGAAATGTTTTGTTTTAGTTAAAAAACCACAACTTTTTTTTGTTACGTGTCATCAAATTGTTCTCGTTAATAAATAAAAAAAAGGAGAAAAAAAATATGAAAAAAATAGGAGATTTTTGGTTTCCTGATGGGGAAACTTATGAACCATATATCAAAGAAATAGAAGAAAAAGGTTGTTTTCATTTAGAAAGATTGTTAACTAGTTTAAAATTTGTAAAAAATTGGAACGTAGCTGTTGATGTAGGTTCCAATATCGGTACTTGGAGCGTTGTTTTAGCATCAAAGTTTAAGAAAGTTTATGCATTTGAATTGGTAACAGAAACATATGAATGTTTAAAGAAAAATACAGAAAAGTACGAAAACATAATCCCTTACAATTATGGTTTAGGAAAAGAATTTAAAAAAGTGAACGTAATACCTGATACCAAATACTCACCAAATCTCGTCGGCATGTGCGCAGATTTGAACAAAGAAGGCCCATATGAATTGAGAACTCTAGATTCATTTAATTTGGAAGGTTGTGATTATTTAAAAATTGATGTTGAAGGATTAGAGTCACATGTTTTAGAAGGTGGTTACAATACAATAACCAAATACAAACCAATTATAGTTTTAGAATACAAAGACAGAAAAGCAAACCAAGCAGGTACCAGTTTGAAAGATATTGACAGAATGATTGAAAAATTAAAATACAAAAAACTGTATCCTATAAAATCAGACATAGTGTATGGTCCAGCATAAAACTATCGCATTTGTTTTTTTATAAATAAAAAAGAAAAAATGAAAGCTACAGAAATTTTTGAATTGAGTTTAATACCTGACATTGAGGACAGCCAAGGATGGCAGAATTACAAACAATACTATGTTAAGCCAATAGAATACAAAAGAGAGGACAATCTAGTTTTGATTGCAAGTTACGATAAAAAATTCAACAGTTACAATATTGGTTTTTTTGAACTGAATGAAAAATTCAAAAACAAAAAAATAGAAAAAAAATCAGATTTAAAAGATTTAAAATTAGTGAGTAATTTAGGGTTGTTAAAAACTTCTGCAGGTTTTGAAGTTGAAGTTGTTGGTGTTGAAAAAAATTTTAGGGGAAAAAATCTCGCTCAAAAAATGTACAGATTTTTTTTGGAAAACATTGGTCAACCAATAATTAGTGATTACAAATTAACGAGATCTGGATTCAATTTGTGGAAAAAATTTTATTTTTCAAATGATTTCACTGTGAAAGGTATAAACACAAAAACCAGAGAAATTTTCGACGTTTATTTTGACGAAACAAAAAACAAATTTACATCAAAAAATTTTGATTTGTATCAATCGGACAATTTTAGATTAGCTCTGTTTTTGAAATCCAACTAAAAATAAAGAAGAACGAGAATGCCTAGATTGTCACTTTGGAAAAACAAGAGAGGGTTAAACTACAAATATGTTGATGGTATAGTCAAACAGATATTCACTATAGGTGGCACCTGTGTTTATTTACACAAATATTTGGGACCAAAAAATCTAGGTGATTCGGGACCAGAACATCCCAGATGGAAAGAACCTGGTTTAAAACAAAAAAATGATTTTTCACAACCATCAGAATTCTCTACACCAGAAAACAAACTGAATGAATTAAATATTCAAGATTTGTTTTATTTGGAAAACAGAGACAGAAGATATGACAAAAATATTTATGAACTGAGAGCTCACTACAATGTTTCCGATTCAGATTTTAATTTGCGCCAATTTGGCCTGTTTTTGTCATCTGATGAAATAACAATGACTTTTCACTACAATGATATGGTTAACAGAATAGGTAGAGAGATAATTTCAGGTGACATACTCGAAGTATTGCATTTACAAGATCAACTTTTGGATCCTGACAAACCTTTAATTAACAAATTTTTTGTTGTCCAGGACGCATCAAAGGCAGCAGAAGGATATGATCCTTTTTGGTGGCACCACATGTGGAAAGTAAGAGCTTCATCTGTTAACAATCAGCAAGAATTTTACGATGTACTACAAAAAGAATTCACAAATATCAATGAAGAAGGCATTGGAAAATCATTAGAGCAGGTTTACAGCAATATTAACAGAGAATTGAAAATTTCTGAAGCTGTTGATGCAGAAGCACAAAAAAACGTACCATTGAGAAAATTTTATCACAATCATTTGTACATTTTACCTAAACTGGATCAAGAAGGCAATATTGTTGATTTTAATTTGTCAGATGAAACGATATGCTTGGCTTATGGTGATGGTATACCACCAAATGGCGCTACTTTGGTAGGCAAAGGGTTTTACTTTCCAGAAAACGCGAAAATAAATGATTTCTTTTTGAGATTAGATTACAGCCCCTTTGCTCTCTTTCAGAGAACAGAAAAAGGATGGAAAAGAAGAGAATTTGACTGGAGAACAAAATGGTCACCTGCTAATGATGTATTGAGAAAATTTATCAACAATAGTGAAGAAATTGAATACCAAAACACTGGTAAAAAGATACCAAAAAAACAATATATCAGTAGGGTTCTAAAACCTGATATAGAATAAATGTGCTGTTTTAGATTGATTCATTTATCCAATGGTTTTAAATTTAGAGTAGTGTTACAATATGATCTGTATCTTTTTTTAACAAATTGTTTTCTGTTTCAGTGACAAAATGGTGTATCTAAAGGTTTGATGTTAGAGTGGAAAAGCAAGGTCAACCAATTTGGTTGACCAAATCTGGTAGAATGAGGTTGATATACAAAAACACCAAATTAAACCAGGCAGCCAAGTTTGGTTTTAACTGAATTGATTTGATACATCAACTAAATAAGAAGGGGAAAACAATAATGATATTCACAAATTTGAGAATATTTCCGGGACGCTTAAAAGTTATACCTTCTTTTGAACCTCCTTTTAATCCATCACCAGTTGACTACAGTGATGATTTTTCGAAACTGATTCAATCAGATTTGAATTATTTTAACTTGTCGAACAAGTTAGCATCAAATTTTTTTATAAATCCAACTGAAATGATATTTTACAGAGATTCACTTGCCAAATTTTATCATGTTAGTTTGCTCAGAGAGTATGATGTAAATTCTGTATACAAATTGAACAAAACAAAAACTATAACAGGAACCGGAACCGTTTATGTTTATTTTTTTGCTAACAATGGTACAAAACTTTATGTGATAAACACTAGTGGAGTAATTTATCAATATTCTCTTTCAACACCTTTTGATATAGATACCATAACTTTTGACAACGTCACAAAAAATTTAAATTCTCTGATGAGTTCTTCTAACTATAGTTTCAGAAATAACAGAAATTTCTATATTACTAATGATGGAACAAAATTGTTTTTGGTTGCTTATTATTCAACGAGTCAAAAAATCGCCAGATTTGATTTTTCAACTCCCTGGGATGTATCAACTTTAAGTTTGAATTCTTTTTCACCTGGTTTTAGTACTGAAATTTCTTTTGATTTTGAACCATCGGGCAACAAGGTTTTTATTTACAGATATGCCGGCTCTGCTGGAATACCAGACTCAGCAATTGCGGAATATGTTTTAAGTTCTCCTTGGGACATATCTTCTGCCACCTACAACAACAAATATCTTGTGGTATACAATAGTGGACAAGTTAAGAATTTTAGATTTGTAGATAACGGTAAAACCATTGTTGCGGCCATTAATGTTGTGGACAATAAAGAAGGATTGAGAATAGATTTAGATACACCATATGATATTACAACACAAAAAAATACTCTAATCGAAAATTTATATTTTAAAGGTCTCAGTTTTTACAGTGACAAAAAAATCTTTTACAGACCTACAGGAGACAACATGTATGTAGGTTACAAGGTGAGTTCTTCTACTTTTGGAATGCGACGATACAAATTGCACAAAAATTATGATTTAGAATCTCTCCTGTATGAGACAACTCTCTCTTTTAGTGCTTCTTTAACCAATGTATATGAAGTATTTTTTCGATGGGACGGTACTGTTTTCTTTGTTCTAGCAAATGATGGTTTGTATTACAGTTCTTCTCTATCAACACCTTGGGTATTATCGGGTATTATAACTCTAACCAAATACACCAATCATAATTTTTCATTGTACTCAAAATATTATATTGTGCCCTCAGGACTTAGAATTTATTTCTTCAAATCTTCCGAAAATACTAAAATAAAATATTTTAATTTGTCATCCGCTTATAATTTAGGTGGAATAAGTTCTTCTGCCATCCCTTCGAATTATATCGATATATCTTCTGTACTTCCGGGAAAATCTATAGCAAATTATTTTTTCAACAGTGATGGATCAAAATTGTTTGTTGTTACTTATTCAAATCATATTGTTACTTACAATTTGAGTTCACCCTATACCGGAACTCCAACATATGATAAAACCAGTTATTTTATTCTACCAAATGATACACCTAATGGTTTTATCTCTTATGAATTAAATGGCAGAAAATACTACAATTTCAGATTTACAGGTAACATTAGATTCTCAGAAACACCAATAAAAAGATACAGTGTTAGTTCAATTGACAATAATACTAGAGCAGTAAGATTCAGAAAAAATGGCAGAACAATGTATTTTGTTGGAAATCAAAACAAAAGGATATATCAAAAACATCTAGACACGTCTTATGATTTGAATTCCGTTAAAGTAGAAACCGATTATTACAATTTTTCTTCAATCAGCAACGAAATAAGAGACCTTTTTTTCAAAGATGATGGTACGGCTTTGTATGTTTTGGATGAAACAAACAAGAGAATAAGGCAGTTTTCTCTTTCGACACCTTGGGATATAACTACCGCTACTCTTGTCTATTCTCTAGACATAAGTTCACAAGGAAGCTCAAATTATGGAGGCATATTTATTGGTAAAAATGGTACGAGACTCTATCTAAGTAATTTAGACAATAATACAATATATCAATTCAATTTCACAACAGGATGGGATTTGAGTACCTGCTCTTACTTTTTCAGTTATACTCCTGAATCATCCTATTTCTTCCGTTCATGTATCTTTTTTCATCCTGAAGGATCTCTGTTGTATCACACGAGAGGTTACTCGGGAGCCATAGCCTGTATGATTTTACCAACACCATGGGAATTGAACAGTTTAGTTTCGAGTGAAAGAATTGGATCATATACCCAAGCTTTTGTCAGTGGTGATTTACAAGAAACTCACTATTCTTTGTACCCAACTACCAAATACACAAATTTGGAATTTTCACTCGACGGAAAAAGATTTTTTGTAGTTAATGGGGTCAAAAACGAAATAGTTTCATATGAAGGATCCATTCCGTATTATTTGAATTATTTTGGAAAATATGATTAAGGAAATCAGAAATAATTTTCTAAAAAAACAAATATTTGGATAAATATCAACAAAAGGTTTATCAAAATGAGTAGAATGAAAGCGTCAGAAAAAATTTTAAAATTTATAGCTTTGCACGAAGGTTTCAGAGACAAAATTTACAAAGATCCTTATGGATACAAAACAATAGGGTACGGACACTTAATTAGAGAAAATGAAGAAGAATTGTTTAAAAAAGGCATCACTAGAGATCAAGCTTTGGAATTGTTGAAAAATGATATCTATGAAGCCGAAAAAGCGGTTAATCTTCTCGTTAAAGTACCTTTAACACAAAATCAATTTGATGCTTTGGTTAGTTTTACTTTTAATGTTGGTTCAGGTAATTTAAAAAAGAGCACTCTTTTAAAGAAACTTAACGAAGGGGATTACAAAGGTGCAGCAGACCAATTCTTGAGATGGATAGGTAGTCCTCCTCTACCAGGTTTACAGAGAAGGAGATCTGAAGAAAGAAAAATATTTGTATCATGAATGAAACTAATATTTTGATTTTTCCTTCAATTTATTTCAAAAATTTTAAAAATGTCGAAGATGTTAAAAATATTTTAGAGAACAGAGAAAACACAAAAAATGAATTATTGAGAAATTACAGTTTTAGTTTTCTCCATGAATTGTATGAAAAAGAAAAAATCAACATAAAAAATCAAAATTACAAACTGGTATCATCTGTTATTAAATATGATGATTTGATTTTAAAAATATTAGATAAACACAAACTGAAGTCTGTTGTTTTAATTGATTTTGTACTGTACAATAAAACAAATATTTTTTTAGAAAATGATTTCAACAACAATGAAATAATTTTTATTTTAAAATCTTTTTCACTTCTCAAATTTTTGTCAACTAAAAATTTGTCACATTACAACTTTCAAATTTTCGAATTGAACAGTAATGACAGTTATGTAAAGAAGCAAATTAAATTGAGGATATTGCAAGAAGAAATAAAAAAATTAAATTTAGAATCAGAAATTTTTTTGCTTTCTGATGGCATTTTTTCTCTTGATAGGAAAAAAATTGATTACTTGCTAATGAAAACAAAATTTTGTGATTAAATATTACAGAAATGTTTTATGGATAAAAACAAATGAACAATTCAGAAGATATTCAAGGAACAGAACCATTACAATACTGGTTTGATGGTCAATTTAGAAGAATATCTCTTCAAGTAGCCAGGATATTTTCAAACATTTCATATGCAATTGGTAGCAAAAAAAATGGTGAATACATTTTGAGAAGAGTTCCTGTGAGATATGCTATCACTGATAGACAGGTTGCGCATATATTGAAAAATTCTTCAGAAAACACGATGTTTACAATACCAATGATGACTATATTTTTGAGTAATGTTAGTTATGCTAGAAACAGAGTTCAGGAACCTTTTCATGTTGACAAAGTTCAAATCTATGAAAGAGAATACAATGAAGAAACTAGAGAATATGGAAAAGATTTAGGAGGGACTTATACTTTAGAAAGAATTATGCCTGTGCCATATGATTTAACTTATCAATTAGATATTTGGACAAGCAATCAATTACAAAAAGATCAAATAGTAGAGCAAATAATAGTATTGTTCAATCCAGGTATTCAGTTGCAGAATTCAACAAATGTTTTTGATTGGACAGCTCTTTCAGAATTAAATCTTCAGAACATTGTTTGGAGCTCGAGAGGAATATCAATAGGAACCAGTAATGAAATAGAAATAACAACCTTTGAATTTTCGCTGGAAACTTGGATTTCGCCACCTTCTATACTAGAAAAACAAAAACTAATCAATACGGTAATCACCAACATTTCAGAAGACGTAGAATTCCTGAGAGAAAGCAAAGAATCAGGACTTCAAGTTTATACTCCTGAAAGTGATCTAATTGACAGAGTGATTGTAACACCTAACAATCACAATATTTTAGTTGAAGGATCCAAAATTTTTCTGCTCAACAGCAAAGGGAATACAAAAAATTCAAAAGGTGAAGTTTTTTCTTGGAGAGAATTGATAAAGATGTATGGAAAATTTAGACCTGGTATTTCGGCAATAGCGATAAATTTGTCCAACAACATAGAAAACTGGGACGAATCTGTTATCGGTAACATTGAATTTACAGATGAAGAAAATGTGTTAATTTGGTCTATAGATCCATTAACGTTACCAACAAACAATTTTTTACCTGTTAAAGCAATAATTAATCCAAAAAAAGTTTGGCCAGGAAATGGATTGCAAACTCCCACCGCTGGTCACAGATATTTGATAACGGAGGATATAGCTCCTTCGCAGGCCTGGCCTAATTTTACCGCCAACAAAAATGACATAATTGAATTTGATGGTACAAAATGGAACATTCTCTTTAACAGTGAATATCAAAAACAACAGGACAAAATATATTATTTGATAAATGAATACAACAATAAACAATTGAGATGGGACAAACTCACCGGATGGAATTATGCTATAGAAGGCGTTTACCACAGAGGATTTTGGAGAATTTTGCTCTAACAAAAAAAATATTAAAAATTGGGGTCAGTTGTGTTTAACACTTTTTTGGATGCAGACGTAAAAGTTTATTAACCAATTAATTCATATTAATTAACCTGATGCGAAACACGAAAGTTCGATATTCGTATGTTTTGTTTTATCCAAAGGATATTGGTGTTCAATTGATTGCTGACTAGCGAATGTTGTTTCAACTAGAAAGATCAGCAAAAATATTCTCTGTAATACAAATATGGTAATCCTCTAGAAATTTCTTCTAGATTGTATTGGCCGTATGCTAAAGTTTTTAACCATTCAATTCTGTTTTCAGGATATTTGATTTTTCTGAAATCACCATCAAGTTTTCCTGAAACAGGTGCACAAGGACTTTCTTCATGACAAAAAGAAGGAACACCTAAAATGATTGATTGAATTGCTGCTAAACTGGTTATACTCACCGTAAACAAACAATCTTCAACTTGATCTTTTATTGGTACTAATTTTGTAACAAGTTTTGAACTTTTTTTGTAACTGATTTTAATTTTTTTGTTAGGATAAATCTTTTTTATCTGTTCTATTGTTTTTTCTATTTTTTTGTGGTTACTGAAAAAATTAGTCACTATTGGGCTACTCATAAAAAAAACAATATTGTTGCCATTTTTTTTCCATTCTTTTGTTTCTATTTTTAGATCCTCAAATCTGTCTTCCGGTACACTGTAAATTTTGTTAACAAAAACACAATTAAAACAAACTCTAAAATATGATTTTTCTAAATTGTTTCCTACAAAATGATATCTCGTTGAGTCAAAATAAGGCATATCTATATATACAAAATCAATACCTTTCTTTCTGTACTCATAACATTTTTCTAAATTGTTGTTTGAAGTACCAAAAAATATTGGACCCTTGAAATTGGGACAACCTTTTAGAAAAGCTTCTTTTGTAATTTTTTCTTTTAGCATGATTTATATGATAAAATCGTCTAATTTCTTTTTGAGATCGTACAACTCTATTAGAAATTTTTTTGTGTTTTTTTCGTTGCAAAAATTTTTAAAATTAAAATTTTTAATTTTTTCAATATTTGAAATTATAGCCTTGATGTTTTCAGAATATTTTTTAAGTTCATTTAACAAATTATTGTATTTTTCATTTTTTTCTTTATTTTCTTTATTTTCTTTCTTGTTCATCAAGTCATAGCAAAAAGATTCTACATCATAAATAATGTTGTCAAGAATTTCCTGATACTTGAGGCTTTCTTCATACAAAAATTTTAAATCATTTTTAACAATATTGTTGATTTCAAGTATATCTAACGCCTTTTCTAATATCAACAATTTGTCTTTTTCTTCTTTTTCACTAAGTTCTTTTGTTTTTTCTATAATTTGAACATAAAATCCAAAATTGTAATTTTTGATCATAAAATAATAATTAGCAATTAAAAATGTCGTTTTTAATATTGTGTTGTCGATGTTTTTTATATCAATTCTGGTGTTTGTCATTTTCTCAATGCACAAGTTTTGATTTACCCTTTATATTTTGTAATATGAAATCAAAATACAAACTTTGAATTTCATATGGAGAATAGAGATCAGTAAAACAACATAAAGATTTTAATATTGATATGTTCTCAAATCTTTTGGTTTTTTCTAAATTTTTTTTCACAAGTTTTTCCAATCTGTTAAAATCCATTGAAATTCCTTCTGAATCAACGAGAAAAAGCCCATAAAAAAATTCTTTTTCTGTATTTGAATTGTTTTCAATCAACGTTAAAAAACAAAAATCTGGAGTTCCATTGTTTTTTTCCTGATAAATTTCATAAAAATTTTTCAAATATTCGGAATCTATTGATTTCAAATTTCTCAAACTCTGAGAGAGTAATTCTAAAAATTTGCTTTCTGATATTAAAAAATATTCTGTTATTTTAGACATTTTTGTTTTTATTTTATTTTTTAATAAACTTTTAAATCAATTGTTTTGTAAGAAATCAAAGAAAATTGTTTGTTAACGATGTATTCTGATTTTTACGAAAAAATGAACTAACATTGATACCGGCAGAAGAAGTGGAAGAAAAACTCCTTCCACCTGAAAGAGAATCATACCAGACTGGCGAAACATTCTTGTTCAGAGATGAATTGGAATTTGGTGATTGGGTGTTTGGATTAAAAGGTGGCGTTAAAACAGATATTTTATTACTGGTAATGTTAGGTTTATCTGAAAAATTTTTTTGTACGTAATCTTTGTTGGCCAATTCTACAGCATTGTTGTAGCAAGGAAACGTAACGTTGTTAAAGTCCGAATAGTTGAATCCGAAAGCTTCTGCATCTTGTTCTGTTAGTCTTCTGTTGTTTTTTCCATCAAATTTCTCTCTCAAGATCATACCTTCAAAATACAAGGTTATTGATATTGTATCAGCAGATGATCCATCTGAATAATCTTCTGATTCAAATGATACTTTTGATATTTTTGGATTTACAAATGTAAATTTGTCCACATAATTAGCACCAAATTGATAGAGATTAATTTCAGAAAAAAAGTAACTGTCAGACATGTCGAAAGTTTTTGAATTTGTGAATTTAGAAAACAAAGGAGGGAAATTAAATCCCCAATCTACACCATTAGCAGGACTGTCTCCAATGATATATTGATATATTGGTGCTATTATGTCATTGTTCCATGCTGAAGATTTTTCTGCTTTGAAATCACCATAATAAAATCTCATGTAATCATTTATTGTATCAATTACTTTTTTGTCATAGGTATTGTAAAAATTTATAGTTATTGGTTCATATTCTAATCCTGTTTGAACAATTCTTTTTTTGTTGTATTGATTTAAAATATCCGTTTTAACGGTGAAACCAGGCTTAGAAAAAGATTTAACCAACAGAGATATACCTGTTCCAAAATCATTGTAGTTTTTTGTTAGTTCAGGTCTTGGTGATACAAAATTTACAAAAAACAAAAACTTAACTCTTGGAACTCTAGAATCAAGACCAAAGTTGCCAAAATTAAATTGTTTTGAAGCAATTCGTGAGTCTTTTAGATAAACGGTTTTGTTTGATTTGCTTTTTAAAGCACTTGTTCCAATATTACCTATTTTGGACAATATCGAAGAAAATTCAGGCATATGTTATCCTTTCTATAGTTAATTCTCTGCTTTTTAAATAACTCAAATATTTAGACAGTGAATCCAGTAGACCTGTTTTTCGCAAAAATTTAAATGTTAAATTCTCAACAGAGAAAATATCTCTTTCTTTTTTCAGAGATTTTTTTCTCATGTTCATTATTTTGTTGAATATGAGTTCTAAACTTTTGTAATCTCTTGGGTTTTCTTTTATTGTTTTCTTAATCTCGTTAACTGTTTCCATACTTCTTTTAAAAATTTCAAATCTGTCTATACTCAAATTTAATTTTTTCGGAAACTTTATCCATTTGTTTTTAGAGATAGAGTAGATACCAATACTTCTGTGAGGTTCAGTGAAATCTTGATAGTATATTTCAACTTTGTGGTTTTTAATTGTAAAATTGTATTTAGAATTCAAAGTTTTTCTTTTTTCATCCAGGTATTTTTTAACAATTTGTTTTTTTTCTGGATCCTTCACAGATGACAAATCATAAACAATGTGAAGGTCAATATCACTTTTTTCATCATAATTGTAACTGGCCAAACTACCTGTCAGTATTATGTCCAGAATATTTTTTTTGTTTAACTTAGATTTTTCTATCGCAAATTCAGCTATTTCAAGCAATTTTTTTCTAACATCATCTTTCATTTTGTTGTTTTTGAAAATGTTTTTGTTCAAATCTTTGTGATTTGAGAAGAAATTTTTTGTCATGATATCAGAATCTCTTTTTCTTATTTATTGATTTTTTTTCTTTGAAAATTTTGTTTTTTTTGCTATCGTTCTGTTACTTGTTTTAGAGGATCGATTAAAAAATGATTTTTAAGATCGAAAATTTACCTGTCTACAACCCTTACAGGTTTTTTGGATTCAAAAAAATAAAAATTTATGTTGATGGCAAAAATATTACGAAAAACGTCAAGAAAAACAAAGTTTATGATTATATCGTAGTTAAGGAAAAAATTTTTAAAGAAAGTGTCACAGATCTTTTAAAAGAACTTAAAATTTATTTTGAAGAATTCAAAAAAAATTATCCTTATGCTAAAATTTTCAAATACAAATTTCGTCATGATAACATCAAAAACAGAAAATTTTTTAACAAATTAATTGTTGAAGCTTATTGTAACAGTTATCTTGAGAAATCAAATGAGTTGATGGTAAGAGTAATATTTGCAAATTTCAACAGCAACAACAAAAAAAATGAGAATACAGTGTGTTTTACAGAAAAATATGCTTTTCAGAAGATTAATTTTGTAGATTTTGTGAATAATTTGGAAAAAAATATAAAAGAACAATTTTCAAAATTTTGATAATTTTAATATTTAAGAAAGTTCTGTTGTTAAATATTTAGATTTTTTTTTCAAAAATCCACTTTTCTGCTGTTTGACTTGACAATCGAATTGTTGTTAATTTAATTCACATCACATCTAACGTAAATTCTCTTTTAACTCTTAAGCCTTTGTTGTTACGTGCGTTGCATAGCTCCTATGCATCGAACGCATGGGAGAAGAAACTTGATATTTTTTCCATTCATGCTAGAACGGTGGCGTAGCGCGGAAAGCTAACAAGGTGGATCTGGAAAAGAGGATTGAAATGAAGGTTTATGTGGAAAACGGTTCGTATCGAAATCAGAACGTTAGTGGGTGGTTTGATCTTCTCGAGCCAGTTAAGAAGGGAAAGCCTGGGAGGCGACGCAATGTTGAGGATGGGATCTATTATCTCACTGTTTTGGTTGATCCCTCCCGTAAGGAGTTTAGTAGTTGGGGATTGAAGAAGAATAAGGCGAGAATTGTTGTCTCGGGGCCCAATACGGGTTACAAGGTTTTTGACGACGCTCAAAATTTGAGCGATATGGTTGAGGCAGTACCGGAACATACTACTAGTGAGGTTGAAAGCACAACTTAGAAAGAAAAAAAAGATATTGTGAATGTGAGGCCCGTGAACATCACGGGTCTCTTTTTTCACAATCAAATGCCGCACAACTGAAGACAGTGTAGTTAGCTCACTCTCATGACCATTGGTTGTTTTCTGTAGGGCTGTTGGAGCCTGAGGTTCCGAGTTACCTGTTTTGCCAGCGACTTTGTTGTTTCTCCATGGCGGTCAATTTTAACATACTCGAAGTATGTTCTCGGCAAAATTAAAACAGAAACCAGCAAAACATACAGCAGAACTTGTATCTATGGGACTAAAGATCACAAGGTTTTATGCTTTCTCTAACAAATTGATAGTCACAAATGTTTTTGAATATGATTATTGTTGTCGACAATAATTGTTCTGCAAATTTTTGATTTAAAAAAGATGACCTCAAAAAGGGGACAACAACGAATATCCCAAACCAAGTTTTGTAAAAGAAACTTGACATACGAGCTTTTTGTGTTATGCCTCCCCGTAGAGGGAAATGTAACTACGGAGGGATATGTTAGGAAATTAACAAAAATTAGAATATTTTTGTGAAAATTTTAAACTTAAAATTTGATGAACAAATTTTTGTGCTATGCGTTATGCGTTACGTGCAACGCAGAAAACGCTTGACACGCGGACTTTTTGTGCTACGTTGCGCGCAAGGCGGGAATGCAGAGCTGTAGGTATGCGCAAGATGGCTGCTTTGCGGTTTGACTTGGGCAAGTATTTGCGCGATACTGAAAGCAAGAACAGCAAGGCTTTGCTGCAAAATTTTGAAGCAATTAAATTGTTTTTGCAGGCTTTTGAGAACAGCGACAACACTTGTGTGAACACGAACAACAACTACAAGTATTTTGTTGTTGACGATATTAACAAGATTGACTGCGAGAAGAAGGAGTACAAGAAGGCT
>CALLMJ010000015.1 GCA_938006875.1 uncultured Bacteroidia bacterium | reverse complement strand
TGGAAGACAGATTGTAATTATTGGTGTACCTGTTGAGTTTAATAATTTGTATATTTTGCCACGCCATAGGATAGATGTTCAAATAGGAAAAACGTTTAAAGAAAAATTTATGATGAAAGTTGCTTTTCAGGATATATTAGCACAACCTTTTTATAAAGTACAATTCCAGCAGAACGAAAAAACAGGTCAATTAAAAGATGCAACGTTAGCGATGAAGACGAGTGTGGGAAGGCTAGTTACCTTGTCTTTACAGTATAGATTTTAAAATAAAATGAAATTTTGAGGGTAGAAAAATGCAGAGGTTCCAATTTTTTGGAGCCTCTTTGTTATAAAAGAAATATAGAAATTCGGAGGTTATTTATAATCACCAATTTTTGTCCTGCTTTAATTAGCATTGATTTTATGTTACTCCAAATCATGATATTTTTTTCAGTTACTTTATAATTTTAATGTTATGACTCAATGTTCCACCCGATTTTACTACATGATAAATAGCTTGTTTAATGGAAGTTGGGTTTTGTGTATTTTGATTATTAAAAGAAATAACCTTTGAAATTGTATTTGTTACAGCATATTAGTTACAAGCAGTAATATGATTATCAAAGTTTTTAAATCCGACTTGCTCGCAAAGTACTTGGGTAAGGTAAATGAGTTTAGCAAAAACGTTATGGAAGTTTTTTGGACATAAAATTCTAGGACTTAATCACAAAATACCCACAAACCTTCGGGGTTTCTTTCCAATAAGCTAATGTCTTGGATTACTTCTACAGGTATTTTGCTATAAATATGAGGAAAAGAAATTTCATTTCTTGTGATTTCCCATTTTAAACTTTTACGAACTTTTTTTTCGGGGATATGTAAAACAATAAGTTCTTCATTTTCAGCATCTTTAAAATGGATATTAGCACTATCTAGTAAATGTTCAATAGTAGAGCAATGAATAAAACCTACTTCTTTTAAAGAAGGGCATTCATAAATACCTCTATTTAAAGCAGTTTGCCAAAGTTCAGGGGTAGTAATATGGAATATTAACATGAGTATACACTTTGTTCAAGTTCGATTTTTAAATATTTTCCGGTGTAAGAATTTTCTACTTTTGCAATTTCTTCAGGGGTACCAGAAGCAACCAATTCACCTCCTTTACTTCCACCTTCAGGGCCCATATCAATGATATAATCAGCCATTTTAATAATATCTAAATTGTGTTCAATTACTAAAACCGTATTTCCTTTGCCTACCAATTTATTTAGGATTTGAATCAATTTATCTATATCTTGGAAATGTAAACCAGTTGTAGGTTCATCTAAAATATATAAGGTTTTACCAGTATCTTTTTTAGAAAGTTCCGTAGCAATTTTCATTCTTTGAGCTTCACCACCCGATAAAGTCGTTGAGGATTGCCCTATGGTTAAATAACCTAAACCCACATCATTTAAGACTTCTAATTTTTTTCTTATAGAAGTTTGATTTTCAAAAAATTGTATAGCATTTTCAATAGTCATTTCAAGAACATCATTGATAGACTTTCCTTTATAACGCACTTCTAAAGTTTCACGATTATATCTTTTTCCTCTGCAATCAGGGCATGGCACATGAACATCGGGTAAAAAATTCATTTCAATCACTTGCATACCGCCTCCTTTACAGGTTTCACATCGCCCACCTTTTACATTAAAAGAAAAACGACCAGGTGCATATCCTCTAATTTTTGATTCTGGTAATTCAGCAAAAAGGTTACGGATTAAAGTAAATAAACCGGTATAGGTTGCAGGATTAGAACGTGGTGTTCTTCCAATAGGGCTTTGGTCCACCTCAATAACTTTATCTATATGTTCTAGTCCATAAACATGATCATAAGGTAAAGTTTCTTTATGAAAATGATAAACATGCTTATGTAAAATAGGGTACAAAGTATGACGAATAAGAGAAGACTTACCTGAACCAGAAACTCCTGTAACACAAACTAACATCCCCAAAGGAATTTCAACAGTTATATTTTTAAGGTTGTGACCTTTTGCGCCTGTAATAATTAATTTTTTGTCAGGGTTAACTTTTCTTCTATTGGAAGGAACTAAAATGGCTTTTCTATTCGTTAAATAATCTGCGGTTATATTTCCTTTAATCTTAATAAAATCCTCAGGTTTACCGAACCCAACTACATGACCTCCATGAGTTCCTGCTCCCGGACCAATGTCTATAATATAATCGGAATGAAGCATCATATCTTTGTCATGCTCCACAACAAGAACAGAGTTCCCTAGATCTCTTAAAGACTTTAAGGAATCAATGAGTTTAAAATTATCACGTTGATGCAATCCAATGCTGGGTTCATCTAAAATATAAGTAACTCCAGTAAGTTGTGTACCAATTTGGGTAGCCAAACGAATTCTTTGAGCTTCTCCGCCTGATAACGTAGCTGAAGGTCTTTGTAAATTCAAATATCCCAATCCTACTTGAATTAAAAACTCAATTCTTTGCTTAATTTCTTTGATAAGTTCTTTGGCAATCAGATTTTGGTTATTAGAAAGCTTGTTAGGAAGTTCATTAATCCAGTTTAGCAGAACTTCTAAATCTTGGGAACAAGCTTCGTGAATATTTTTTCCATCAATTTTAAAAAATAAACTTTCTTTTTTGAGCCTTGCTCCATTACAACTCGGGCAATTTACTTGCCTAATATAGGGCTCAATGATATTTTGAACACTTGTATTCGATTCATTATACAAATGAATGATAGAATTTTTAATTCCTTTAAATCGTAACAAATTAGCAAAAATGATTTCCATCATAGAGACTTCTTCATTTTCTTCTTCAAGTGTGATTTCTTCTTCACCATAAAGCAGTAAGTCTTGAACTTTTTGAGGGAAAGAACCAAAAGGCTTTTTAATATCAATTTTTTGCTCTTTGCAGAAAACTTTTAATCCTTGAAGAATTTCAAAAAAATCATCATTATCACTTTCAGTAAGTAATGGAATTGCACCATTCAGTAAGGATTTTTCTGGATTCGTTAAAATTTGTTCAATAGGTATATCATAAAACATTCCAAGGCCTTGACATTTAGGGCATTGACCATATGGAGAATTAAAAGAAAAACTGTTGGGGTCTGGGGGATTATAACTCAAATCCGATTCAGGGTCCATTAAAGCTAAACTAAAAAGTTTATCTTGATTGGATAGTTCATCATAGATGATTACAGTTTTTTTTCCCATTTTAAGGGCTAATTGAAGTGATTTATCAATACGTGAAGCATTTTCTTCATTTACATCAACTTTATCAATAACTGCTTCAATATCATGCACTTTATAACGTTCCAAACTCATTCCGGGCTTAATATCCGTTATTTTTTTATCTATTCGTGCTTGATAACCCATTTGTAAAATTTTACGTAATTCTTCTCTATAATGTCCTTTTCTACCTCTAATAATCGGAGCAAGAATATAAATTTTATGATTTTTATATTGATTTAAAATACGATTAAGAATTTCATTTACAGAAAGTTGTTCCATTTTTTTCCCAGAAACATAGCTATAAGCTTCTCCTATTCTAGCATATAGTAAACGAAAAAAATCATAAATATCTGTAACGGTTCCAACAGTTGAACGAGGGTTTTTATTGGTGGTTTTTTGGTCAATAGCAATTACAGGACTAAGCCCATTCACTTTATCTACATCGGGTCTTTCTAAATTTCCAATGAATTGTCTTACATAATTAGAAAAGGTTTCAATGTATCTTCTCTGTCCTTCTGAGTAAATGGTATCAAAAATTAATGAACTTTTTCCTGATCCACTTACACCTGTAACCACTACCAATTGATCTCTGGGTATAATAATATCAATATTTTTAAGGTTATGTTCTCTTGCACCTGTTACCTCAATGTATTCTAATTCCATTTAGATTTACTATCAAAACGCAAAGATAAATAAATTTATCTAAACTCTTATAATGTTCTATTCAAGTTGAAGATAAAAAATCCAAAAGAATTTATAAGGGATTATTAGGCTATTAAAACAGAAATTCAGGATATAAAATTCTGGATTTTTTATAATAATTGCTACTCTAACTTGTTAGTATCTAATACGTAAAAAACTTCATTAAAGCCCTCTTTTTCTATTTTATCCACTATTAAATTTTTTAATTGTTCAGATAAAACTGCTTTTTTATCTGTAATAAGCCATTGTATATTATACTTTTTGATAAAATCTATTTGAGATTGTTCAATAGAAATAAATTGGTTATTTTGTTTTTGATTTTCAACGAATTGGTAGAAAGGTGCGTTTTCAATAATCTGTTTTTCAGCATGATAAAATTTGGATTTTTCGTCATATTCTATATCATGAACAGATAAACATTCTGGATGATATTTTGTATTAAAATTAGCTAAGTAGATACCAGGAGTATAAACATTATAAACTTTGACAAAGAAATCAGATTTTCTTTTAATATACTTTTCTTTACTATAAATATAAGCACCAAGGAAATTGAGATTTTTTATTTTATTTTGAACCTCAATAATATAATCAACATTTTTGTTAATTGTATTCCTTTTAAAGATACCCATTCTGAATAAAAAGAATACAGAAGAAATTAAAATCAGAGATATAGAATAGAATCTTATTTTTTTACGGGTATCCGCTAATCCAAAGAATATTAAATAGTAAATAACAACTTGTGCGAAAGGAGTAAAAGAAATATAAAAGAGCTGTGAACTGTTATGAAGATTATTTAAAAACGTCCAACTTAGTAAAGATAAAATTGTTACTATGAACAAAATGAATTTCAAATTATTTAAAATAGTATTATTAACCTTTAAAAAAAGATAAAAATAAGGGAAATATAAGATTAAAATTAAAAAAATAGAGCCAAAAAATATTTTAGCAAAAACCAATGGATTAGTTTCTAAAATTAAGGGGTTAGAAAATAAAAGGCTGCTACTAGTATTCTTACCTGTAAATTTATAAAATAGTAGAAAAGCAATAGAAAAAACTATCAACAAAAGTATTAAATATATGTTATTTTGAAATTTCTTTAATAAAATAAAATCAAGCATTAAAAATAAAAACAATGTAGTTAGGATAGAAGGAGCAAGAGCGGGATTATAAATAATGGAAATAATAGCCAAAGAGTATGAAATTAGATAATATCTATTGAGAAAGAATAAAGATATTAAAATGAATATAATGTATATTGGTAAAATTTTAGGTATCTCCGCAAAATTTACACCGAATAAATCAATTTGTTTAAAAAATAATTTTATTTTTTCATGATAAAAATTAGAAGCAAAAATCGCCCCCAAAAAAATCAAAAAGTAAAAAAAATTTATCTTTAAGGAATTAAAAAACTTAAAACAATATTCAAATATACATAAAACTCCCCAAAATAGAATGATATAATTTGAAATATAGCTAATAGTTAACAACGAATTTAAGTAATTTATAGAGTATAAATCTGCAACAAAAGCATTTTGCCATAAATCAAAAAAATGATACACCATGTTTGTGTTTTGCATATCAATGTAATTAATAGATATATTCTCAATTCCAAAACTGTCAATATAGTCAGAAACTTTTGAATAAAATACCCAGTCGTCATTATGGGTTAAAAGATAATTTTTCATTTCATGATTATAATACCGAACATGAAAGATTAAAAGTATGGATGGTATGAAAATGATACCAAGTAAAACTATTTTTTTTAAATCTTTGTTTTTTAAAGACTTAAAATCACAAAAATTTATAGTCCTTAATTTATAAAAAAAAACTATCAAAAAAGGTAATGTTAGTAACAAAATACTCTTGCCTTGTGTCCTATAAATAGCGTAGAATGTTGTCAATAATACTTCCCCAATAAATAAAGAAAGAAAGATTACAAAAACGCTGAAACTTTCAAGAATTTTTTTGTTAAATATATACAATACAAAAAAACCTGAAGAAAAATAAAGTAATAGTACAATTAATAAATAAAATAAAGTATAAAAATACAATGAAACAAAATTTTCCATATTTCTAAGATATTTTTTTCGCTAACACTACTAAACTATTACCAAAAAGTAAGGATAATCCCTTTTTATAAATAAATCTATCGATTTTCATAACTTGATAAAAAAATTTATTATACCTATTATAAATAGTTTATTTATCTTTTTATGTATTAAGAAATCAATTGCTATAAAAATGATTGATAGTACTATAACAAAAATTCCAACTAAAAATAATGATGTATATAATCCACAACAAAATATAATAATTAAATATTTATAAGATTTATTGGAATTATTATACAATTGTATTAACGAATATAATAACAAAGGCAATCCTAAAATATAACCACCACCATAAATAACATAATAATCAAAGAAA
>CALLMJ010000014.1 GCA_938006875.1 uncultured Bacteroidia bacterium | reverse complement strand
TTAGGATTGCTTAATTCCGTTATTATTGGTCATAATCATTCTTTGTTTATAGATGGTCCTGAAACAGCATCTAATGCAGGTGCTGGTATTTTAGAAGTTCAGGGTTGTATTGTTTCCAATTGGCTAAAGGATAGTTTGATTACTAACGCTTCCTTTAATATTGAAAATTGGTATAAAAAAGGCGATTATTCTAACCAATTAATCAAAAATTTGAATGATTTAGGATTACCAGATATTTATTCATCTACTCCGATTTATTTACCGTCTACTAGTTCTCCCTTAAAAACTAGCGCTAATAATCAATCTTTGCGTTTGGTGAATAGCTTGATTGACCAAAATACTTACCGCGGAGCTTTTGATATAGTGGATTGGACACAAGGATGGTCTATTTTTGACCCTAATAGTTCGGATTATTAAAATAGAAAGTAACTAATAGATTTCTTCTAAAATATCATTCTTTTTGGAATGATATTTTTTTTATTTTTGTTATTAAACTGTTCATGAAAGTTTATATAACACGAAAAGTTCATTTTAATTCTGCTCATAGAATCTACAATCCCAAATGGTCTGATGAAAAAAATCAAGAAATTTTTGGTGGATGTAGTAACCCTAATTGGCATGGTCATAATTATGTATTAGAAGTTACTTTGGTTGGAAAACCTAATCCTGAAACTGGTTACGTTTATGATTTAAAAAAACTCAAAAATTTATTAGAAGAAAAAGTTCTCAATAAAGTTGACCATAAAAATCTAAATTTAGATGTGGATTTTATGCAAGGTATAATACCAACCACTGAAAATTTTGCTATACAAATTTGGAATCAAATCAAACCTTTTATTGAAGGTGCTGAATTATATTCTGTTAAATTAT
Organism: uncultured Bacteroidia bacterium; assembly: GCA_938006875.1. GTDB lineage: Bacteria > Bacteroidota > Bacteroidia > J057 > CALLMJ01 > CALLMJ01. Next base: position 1,689 of record CALLMJ010000014.1, on the reverse strand, counting down.
ATGAAACGGAGAGAAATTTTATTGAATACAAAGGAGAAGAATAATTTACATTTTAAAAATAAATACCATAATGAAAAATCAAGTAAAGGACATTGAAAAATTACTCATGAATAGTAATTTGAACACACCTTTGCGTCATGACGCTTTCTTATTAAGCGATGATGAAAAAGTGGAATTAATTTCTGAAAAATTTTCAGAAATCATGAATATTCTTGGGCTAGACTTATCTGATGATAGCCTTAAAGATACTCCTAAACGAGTTGCTAAAATGTATGTAAAAGAAATATTTCAAGGTTTAAATCCTGATAATCTTCCAAAACTATCTTTATTTTGTAATAAATATGGTTACCATCAAATTTTGCTTGAAAAAAATATTCATTTTACATCTACTTGTGAACATCATTTTTTACCTATTGTTGGCAAAGCTCATGTTGCATACATTCCTAATGATAAAGTAGTTGGTCTCTCAAAACTCAATCGAGTTGTAAAATATTTTGCAAAAAGACCCCAAGTTCAAGAAAGGCTCACTTTGCAAATTGCTGATTACCTTCAAGACGCTCTGGATACTGAACACGTTGCTGTAATCATAGATGCTGAGCATTACTGTATTATTTCAAGAGGTATTGAAGATATTAACAGTTCTACAGTTACCTCAGAATTTAAAGGTAAATTTCAAGATTTTGATATGCAAAACAAATTAATGCAAATGATTACATAAATATTTTTATATTGGTAGAAATTTTATAATCATGAAAAATTTAATAGTTTTTAAACTTTTGTTCGTTTTGTTTTTAGCTTCTTGCAATAATAAAACACAATTATCAAAAGATGCTCATTTAGGGTTTTGGAGCGGTTATGACTCTGATAATAAATTGGTTACACTTCAACTTAACTCAGACGGAACTGCCAAACTTACTACTGATAATAATACTTTGGATAGTAATTTCCAAATTAATGATATTTCTATGGAATTACGTTACTTGATTGATTATACACAAAATCCTATTCAGTTAGATTTGATTATCAAAGAGAAAGAAAGTGGTAAAAACATATAGTTTGGGAAGGTATTGTTGATTTTATTTCAGAGAAAATGTTCAAGTATTGCTTAAATTTCTCTGATAATGATGAAAGATTTAAAAGTATTGAAGAAGCAGGTACTAAAAATTGTATAAATTTTGAAAAGAAGTAGTTATAAGTTTTTATTTTCTTATAATCTTCCTAATCTCTAATATAGAAAAGAAAAAGCCACATTTTACGGTGGCTTTTTTGATAAGTAACTTCTTTAAAAGTTACTCTTTTACGAACTTGTAAGACTGATAATTACCTTTATCATCAGTTATTTTTAATACGTACAAACCTTTTGTGAATTCGCTGATGTTAATTTCTTTAGGTGAATTTTGACTTGCTACTAATTTTCCCGATAAATCAAAAATTTGGGTTAAATATTGCTTGGAAGAAGTAGTGTGAATGAATAATTTATCATAAGCGGGATTAGGATAGATGATAAAATTTTTGAGGGTTTCAGTGTTTTTAAAGGTTGTATTTTCTATAATACTTACTACGGTATTGGTTACGATAGCGGGGTTGTAATCAAAATAGATAGAGCAATTATTGGGTATAACAGTACCAGGTGAAAGGTTTAACTGTTGAGCTATTTTAAATTTCACATAACCTTGACTACCAGCGGGG
>CALLMJ010000013.1 GCA_938006875.1 uncultured Bacteroidia bacterium | reverse complement strand
GGAGAGTAATAGTTATCTATAAAAATATTATTTTCACAAGTAGGATTTGGTAAAGGTGACCAATTACTTAAACTATTATAATCATTTGCACCCCCTCTAAATCCAATACCATCTGCTGTAATATTATGATTTAAAGTAAGCGTTCCCGGAACTTCCAAAGCTACAATACCACCAATATCCCCATTCCATGCAAGTCCAGTAATATTACCGGTAGTGGCGTAGTGAGGAGTGCCGAATCTTCTGAAACTCACTAATTGAACCCGACAATTTGTGCAAGTATTATAAGTATTACTTATGGCATTTACTTGAATGGTCGGTAAACTTTTGCTTGTTATAGTTACTACTTCATACTTTCCCGCAGAACCAATACTTCCTAAATCTCCAAAAGATGCATTGTCAGCGGTATTTGTTCCTATTACATCATCTTGCATCTGAATTAAAATTGCTTTCTCTCCCACATTAAAAGTATGGTAAGTCTCGTTAACGCTTGCCAGCGTAAGCGTTGTTCCTGAAATTCCAGTTACTTGTGCATACGCGTTAATAATTTGTGCATGTAAATAAGAAGTTAATGCACAGAATAAAGCAAGAAAATAGTAGATTTTTTTCATAAATGCGTAAAATAGTTATTTGCGTTGTTTTACGAAAAATTTATAAAAAGGTTATAATAAAAATAAAATTTTTTTGATTGAAGATAATGAAGGTAAACAATTTGTAGTTTTAAAAAGATATACAGACCCCAAATTTAAACTTACTGTTTTCCAACTTGTTAAAAATAAAATTTTATCAGCTCAATAGAAAATTCATTTTTTTTGTATTTTTGCAAAAATTCTTTGACTTAAAATCTATTCACAAGACAAATTTGAATTGTCAATAAAGTATGGAACCAAGTAAATTCTTGGGCTGTCGTGCAACTGTGATTTCTCTTCGGAGAATAAGCCAGATACATACGAATAGATTTCCGTCTAAGCATCACGAGAAGTGCTTTGACTTAAACTTATTGATTCTATGGAGGGATTATTGTGTTTAGTCATTTCGCTTTTCAATAAATGATTAAAATTTTAAAAAAATGATAACACAAAAAATCAATCTTCGCTTTTCAGTGCTTACAATAATCATTTTATTTTGTGCATTTAGCCGTATGATTCCACATATTCCGAATTTTTCGCCGTTAGGGGCTATTGGACTATTTGGAGCGGCATATTTTTCTAAAAAGTGGCAAGCGTTTCTAATTCCAATTATAGCAACTTGGTTAAGTGACTTGTTTATCAACAATGTTATTTATGCACAATATTACACGGAATTTACTTGGTTTTATGAAGGTTTTTACTGGCAATATGGAAGCTATTTTTTGATAACGCTTGCGGGTATTTTCATTTTAAAAAAACAAACTCCACAAAGGGTAATTGCAGGAGCATTAGTTTCTACTGCAATCTTTTTTTTAATTACCAATTTTGGTTGTTGGTTTGGAAGCACTATATATCCTCAAAATTTTGGAGGTCTTTTAACTTGCTATGCAGCGGGTATTCCATTTCTTAAAGGAACTCTCTTCGGAGATTTATTTTATTCGGTAATTTTATTTGGTACATTTGCCTTGCTACAAACCAAGTTTCCAGTTTTAAGAGGAATAAACTATGAAACACGAAATTAAAATATGCCCTATATGTGGCAATTCATTTGAATGTAAAGTTGGTGATATAGCCAACTGTCAATGCAATATTGATATAGAACAAGGTACTAAAGAGTTTCTATCAAAAACTTATTTTGACTGTTTGTGCAAAAATTGTTTAGATCGTTTTAATAAATTATTTAATACCTCCAAACGCTATGCTTTTCCAACTCAAAAAGAATTATTCGTTGAAGGATTACATTACTACAAAGAAAATAATTGTTGGGTATTTACCGAATTATATCATTTATTGAGAGGATACTGCTGCAAAAGTGGTTGTAGACATTGTGTTTATGGATTTAAAAAACAAAAATAAAAAATGAACTTAGACCAACTCATACAAAATTCAGAAACACGTATATTCAAAGCTGTATTTCCCAATACCACAAACCATTACGATACTTTGTTTGGTGGAACAGCCATGCAATTAATGGACGAAGTAGCTTTCATAACAGCTACCCGTTTTACACGTAAAATCTGCGTAACGGTATCCTCTGATAAAATTGATTTTAAACAGCCCATTCCATCAGGAACCATCATTGAACTAGTAGGAAGAGTTTCTAAAATTGGCAACACCAGTTTAGATGTGAAAGTTGAAATATTCATTGAAGAAATGTATAATAACACGAGAACCAAAGCCATTACTGGCAATTTTACTTTTGTGGCATTAGATGAAAATAAAAAACCCACCAAAATATTCAACTATGAATAAAATAATCTTTATCTCTTTTATAATTTTGTTTTCATTGGATTTGAATGCTCAGTTTCCAGGACCAGTAGGTACACCAGGTAGTACCGCTATACATAAGGATAGTTCAATCTTTGTTGCTTGGGCTACGAACTGTACTGTACAAAGAGGTTACCAAGATATTTCTAATCCTTCACTGGGTTTTGCGAGTGTTGGAGATAGCACTATGGCTTTAGGGATTGCTGGAAGTAATGGAGTAGTAAGTTTAGGCGATGGTGGTTCAGCAATTTTAACTTTTGAAAATCCAATAAAAAATGGACCCGGTTGGGATTTTGCAGTTTTTGAAAATGCTTTTAATGATAATTTTTTGGAATTAGCATTTGTTGAAGTAAGTAGTGATGGAATGAATTATTTTCGTTTCCCTCCAACTTCTAATACTCAAACAACTACTCAAATTGGACCTTTTGATAACGCAGGTGATGCTACTAAAATAAATAATTTAGCAGGAAAATACAGAACACAATATGGAACTCCTTTTGATTTGGAAGAATTAAGCGGCATTGTTGGTCTTGATGTAAATAACATTACACACATAAAAATTATTGATGTAGTGGGTAGTATTAATCCATTGTACGCAACTTATGACATCAACAATAATCCCATTAATGACCCTTTCCCTACCCCTTTTGCTTCTGGTGGTTTTGACTTAGATGCTGTTGGTGTAATTCATCAACAAACCACAAGTTTGAATGAAATGAATCACGAAATTTCATTTACAGTCTATCCAAATCCTATTTCTAAAAATCAACGATTAAACATAAAATGTTCCGAAAAAATCAATAAAATGATTATCAGCAACCCAATAGGAGAAGTTAAAACTTTTGTGAATGAAAATGAACTTCAAAATTGGCAATTTGAAAGAGGTTTATACTTTTTACAAATTCATACTAACAAAGGAATATCACAAACTAAAATCATAGTTCAATGAGTATCATCAATGATTTACAACATAAAATTGATTTTAAGACAAAGCCCATTGGTGCATTAGGCATGCTTGAAAAATTAGCTTTACAAATTGGTAGTATCCAAAATACATTGTCACCAACTTTAAAAAATCCAACTATTGTAGTTTTTGCAGCTGACCACGGTATTGCAAAAGAAGGAGTAAGTGCCTACCCACAAGAAGTAACTTTTCAAATGGTAATCAATTTTTTAAATGGTGGAGCGGCAATTAATGTTTTTTGTAAACAAAATAACTTAAACCTAAAAATCGTGGATGCTGGAGTAAACTTTGATTTTGAAGAAAATAAAAATCTTATCAATTCAAAAATTGACAAGGGAACAAAAAGTTTTTTGAAAGACAAAGCAATGACTAAAAATCAGTTGCAACAATGCTTTGATAAAGGAAAAGAAGTTGTGAACATGATTACAAACGAGGAATGTAATGTAATTGGTTTTGGAGAGATGGGAATTGGTAACACCTCGTCAGCCACCATGCTAATGAGTTATTTGTGTAAATTACCTATTGAAAAATGCGTGGGTAGAGGAACGGGTTTAAATGATATTCAATTAGAAAATAAAATTTCCATACTAAAACAAGCAAAATCTTTTCATGGTAATATTGATAACACGAAAGAAATTTTACAAACTTTTGGAGGATTTGAAATTGCTCAAATGTGCTCTGCAATGCTAACCGCTTTTGAAAATAATATGATTATTTTAGTTGATGGTTTTATAGCAAGTAGTGCATTTTTGGTAGCCTATAAATTAAATCCGGCAATAATAAAAAATGCTATTTTTTGTCATTTGAGCGATGAATTTGGACACCAAAATTTACTCAATTACTTAAATGCAGAACCCTTGTTAAAACTAAATATGCGATTAGGCGAAGGAACAGGTTGTGCGGTTGCTTACCCAATTATTGAGAGTGCTATTGCATTTTTAAATAATATGGCAAGTTTTGAGAGTGCCGGTGTATCCCATAAAAATTAAACGATGAAAGAAGAAGTTCGTATATTCTTTACTGCTTTGATGTTTTATACTAGAATTCCTTGTCCTAAAAATATTGACCATTCTCCTGAATACATCAATAAAGCAACAAGGTATTTTCCATTAATGGGTTGGATAGTTGGAGCAATTTCATTTTTTGTTTTCTATTTGAGTTTGCATTTGTTTGATACAAATATTGCAGTTTTGTTTTCACTTATTACCGGTGTTTTAGTTACAGGTGCATTTCACGAAGATGGTTTAGCAGACGTGTTTGACGGGTTTGGTGGTGGTTGGACGAAAGCCAAGATTTTAGAAATCATGAAGGACAGTCGTGTTGGAGCTTATGGTGTTATTGCCTTAATATTTTTATTGGGAATTAAATATTTTTCGTTGAATGATTTAATGTTAAAAATTGATGCTTCAAACTATCTATTGATTGCCCTACTTTTTATTTCTTATCATTCATTAGCAAGATTTACAGCTATCAATATTGTTTTTACTTCACAATATTCAAGAGAAGATGAAACAAGCAAAGCAAAACCCATAGCCAAAGCTCATAGCTACAAAGAAATTATTGGGGCATATTTTTTTGGTTTATTCCCATTATTGATTTTGTGTTTTATAAATTGGAAATTTTGTATTGTATTATTTCCACTATTTCTACTTTATTATTTTTCAAAACGCTATTTTCAAAAATGGATTGATGGCTACACAGGGGACTGTTTGGGTGCAGTTGAACAATTGGCAGAGTGTGTAATACTCTTAACTTTTTTAGCATTATGGAAGTTTATGTAATTCGTCATACCCCAGTTGCAATTGGAAAAGACTTTTGTTATGGTCAAAGTGATGTTCCTTTGGCTGACACTTTTTTGCAAGATACAGAACATTATAAAAAAGAATTACCCAAAGATTTTGACATCGTTTACTGTAGTCCATTAAATCGCTGTAAAAAATTGGCGACAGCATTGCAATTTGAGAATATTATTTTCGAAAATGCTTTAATGGAAATGAATTTTGGCGACTGGGAAAATAAAAAATGGAACGATTTAAACCAATCTGATTTAAATCATTGGATGAAAGATTTTGTAAATATAAAAACTCCTAAAGGAGAAAATTTAGTTGAACTAATGGAAAGAGTGAAAATATTTGTAAATAGTTTGAGAAATCAAGAATACAAAAAAGTTTTACTTATTACTCACGCCGGTGTAATTAGGTGTTTATGGGTTTACTTACTGGAAATACCTTTAAAAAATATTTTCAAAATACCCATAGAATACAATCAAATTTTTATTTTTAATTTGATGAATAACCCAAATTTAGATAGTATTAAAAGAATAAAATAGAGCCAATCCTTTTTTCAAACAAATGGAACGATATAAATACGAATAAAACACACTTACATTCACGAAATTTTCACTATTTCTTAAACAAAAAATACACCGCTAAAATCAATAACAAAAAACCAATTATATGATTGATCCTTAAATCTTCTGTTTTAAAAACAAAAATAGCAAATAGCGTAAAAATTGATAGATTAATAAATTCTTGAATCACTTTAAGTTGCCATAAGTTAAAAGGACCCCCATTGCCTTCATACCCAATTTTATTAGCTGGAACTTGAAAAATATACTCTAATAAAGCAATTCCCCAACTTATTAAAATAATTGCCATCAAACCAAAAGATTGAAATTTAGGAATTTCTTTAAATTTTAAATGTCCATACCACGCAAAAGTCATAAAAATATTAGACAAGGTTAATAAAATGATGGTTAACAAAGATTTTGGCATTGAAACAAATGAAAATTTAACACAAAATTACAATAAAAAAACCCAATGATTTCTCATTGAGGTTTTTTTTGATAAAATTTTCAATTACTTTGAACCTGTATATTTAAAAGAGTTAAAGAAATTATTTACATCATTAATTTTAGGAGCTGCACCCACTATTGCAAATTGATAAATAGTTTGGTTGATATGAATTACTCTGTAATGAACTATAAAACCATCTTGAGTTTGTAATTGAAGCTCATAACCTGTATATCCCATATAATCATAAGTTTTTTCAGATTTAATATCAGCTTCTAACTTTTCGACAAAAGCATCTTTTGCAGCAATAGTTGCTTCTTTTGCTTTAGCTTTATCGGTTTTATCAGCATAATTAGCAAAAAACATCATATAGATTTCTTCACCTTTCATGCACTGTAATTGATAGAACTTGGTACCACCCTCTAATTCACTCACTTCTTCTGTGGGTTTGGAGGGGAACGAACAAGAAAATTTTCCTTCTTTAGAAGTATAATTCACTTGTGCCACTAACTGGTAGGTAAATAAACCTACAAATACTAAAATTTGAAATAACGATTTCATATAATTGAATTTTTAAAAAGTTTAGTTTTTTGTATCCCAACTACTTTTGGGAATTCCGTTTACAAATTTAAGAAAACCTATGAATAATGCAAAATTCATAAATAAAAAATGTTTAATAAATCGGAATATTTTGAGTTTTATTTGCATTTTTCCCAAGAAATTATCTAAAAACCCTGCTAGATAAACCATGAATTGTAAAATCAAAGAAAACATAAATATAGGATTTAGTTTAAGCATATAAATATTAGTTAGCAATAATAGTGCCAAAAAAAATGGAGTAAACCATCTTAAAACTTTGTGAGACCAATAAATCCATGAGGTTATATTAAAAGGTAACCAAAATTTTTTGAAATAAAAAAAATTTTGAAAATTTCCTGAACCAATTCTAACTTTTCTTTGGAATTCTATTTTACTATCTCCAGAAATTTCCATTTCACATACTGCTTTTTCATTTACAACGGTATGAAAACCTTTCAGTAAAACATTCATAAATAAAAAGAAATCATCTACAATAAAGTTTTTGGGAACAGGTACATAAAGTTCATTTCTCATTGCATAACAAGCTCCATAAGCACCAATTACACACCCCAAACGGCTTTCGCCTTTTTTTATCATAACTTCTCTGTTATTATACGCAACCTCTTGATAACTAACATCTTTATTTTCTGGTGCAGTACTAATAAATAAAGCTTGAACTCCACCAATTTCTGAATTTTTAAAAGGTCTTACCAGTTCATTTATCGTTTCAGGATTAAAAATGGTATCGGCGTCTGTTAATATCAATATATCTGCTTGAACTTTTTTTTGAAGTTGATTAATAATTTGTGGTTTACCCATTCTTTCATGAAATCTTATAAAATGAACATTAGGAAATTTTTGGGTGTATTCTGTTAAAATTTCATCTGTTTTATCGGAAGAGCAATCTGAACCTACCCAAATTTCAAGTAATTCTTGTGGATAATCAGTATTCAACATAGAATCCATTTTTTTTCTAATCACTTGTTCCTCATTATAAACAGACATTAAAATTGCGACCTTTAATTTGGGGAAATCTCCAGAAAACTCTTGGGGAGTTTTACTTAATAGTTTCATAAGAAAAGGAAAAAAAAGGTATGTATGTAAAATAGAAAATGCTGATATCATAAATATCAACAAAACAATATAATCAAGCATTTTCTTTAATTTTAAATTGTTGATAAAAATTTTGCATTTCTTGAATTAAATGAGACCATTCATAATGCTCTTTTACAAATTCTCTTGCTTTCTCACCTAATTGAATTGCAAAAGTAGGGTTTTTTATCAAATTTTCTAATTCTTTTAGCCATTCTGAGGGTTGATTTGCTACAATAATATTTTTATAATGTTGAACATCAATTCCTTCTGCTCCAATTGAAGTTGTTATTATACACTTACCTAAAGCCATAGATTCAATTACCTTAACTCGCATACCCGAACCAGATAGTAAAGGGACAATCACCACAGAAAATGATTTCAAATATTCTAAAGCATCAGGAACTTCACCATGAATCACTACTTTTGGATATTTCCATTTTTTTACTTTTTCAATCGGTTTTTTACCAGCAATATGCAATTCAATATCTGGAAACTGTTCATGGAATTTTAGCCAAACATTATCTAAAAACCATTCTAATCCTTGCACATTAGGTAACCACTCTAAACTTCCCAGAAAACCGATTTGAGTAATTTTTTCTTCAAAAAATAAATCTTGATTTAACCATTTTTCACTCACACCCACTGGTACTGTTTTAATAGGTCCTTTATAACCTAATTTTCTAAAATGATTTTCATCTTTTGAACTAATAGAAAGAATTCCATCTAACAAATTTAGATTTTGGATTTCATATTTCTTAATTTTTTGCGATAAATGATTTAAATAAACTTTTTTTAACGGATTTTTTTCATTTTGAGATAGTCTTTGCCAAATTTCAAATTCCACGTTATGAGCCCTTAAAATTACAGGAACATGGGTAATTGATTTCATCAAATCTAAATATAAACATAAATGTAAACCCTCTAATTGAATAATATCGGGTGGATGTTTTTGGGTTACTTCTATCAAAAGTTCAGAAAATTCTTGGGACAAAAAACGTTGAATATTATAAGGAATATTGGAAAAAAAGAGGTTATTTAAAGCTTTCCAAATAGACAAATCGGTATTAATATCATGAGTATAAACTTGGGCAAATTCATTCATGACTGAGGGGTCTTGGTAGTGTTTGTTGGTATTAAGAGATGCTATAACCACTTGATGACCAGCCAAATACATGTATTTACTTACATAATAAATAGCAATAGCGCCACCATCATTTAAAGGGTATGGAATCCGATTGGTAATTTGAAGTAGGGTCATTTTTATGCAAAAATAATAAGAATTTAAAAACCTTAGTTCATTTGTAGAATTTTTGTAAACTCAACACTTTAACCTGAATAATATTAGTGGCAAGCCCAAACAAATAAAGATATTTTTGAAACCGGTTATTTATTATTTACCAGTGAAGTTTTCTTTGTCTAAAAGCAAATCCCACTTCACAACCTAAATATATCATAAAATTGGGGGTTGTATCCCAAAAGTGTCCTTTAGCATTATCAGGTTGTAAAGCCCAATAATAATATTCAGCACCACCAAATAAACAAATAGCGTAAGTTTTTTTGGGTCCTAAAAGCCATTGATTACCAGCAGAAAGTGTAAAACCGGGTTTATGAATACTAATTTTGCCAGCAACATTATAATTTTCGTTATAGTAAATGCCTCTTAAAAACGCATAATTGATACCCATATAAAAAAATGCACCTTCAGGAGCGTTTTTGGTTTTTACATATTGTTTTATACCTACACGAGCCACGGGTCCTAATATTTTTTCACGTTGAATTTTATAGTCTCTATAAAAAAAACCCGCCGAAGTATAAAAGAACTTATTGTAAGGGGATGTCCAGAATTCTTTCATCAACGCTTGAAATTCAGAAGGGGGTTTTACGGATTTTTCATCTGGAAATTCATCTTCATTATGATAATAACCTGTTGAAGCATAAACATATTTATAGTGAGTAATTTTACGTTCATAACTAAAGCGAAATTCTCCAAAAAGTCCACCGATAGGGTCAAATTTTACACAATATAATTTGGGTAGCTGATTAAAAGCAGAATGTGAAAATATAAAAAGAAGAATGAATGTAAAAATTTTACTCATAGTTTTTAGAAGTTTGAATATATCAATTCTGCTATGATGTTTGCGGCAATGGTTGCCATTTTGTTATTACAATCTAATAGAGGATTTACTTCCACTAACTCAAAAGCCGATAATTTTTGAGATTTCCATAGATAATGTAATAATAATTTGGCTTGTTCTAAGGATAAACCGTTAGGCACTGGTGTACCTGTACCTGTTGATACACTTGGGTCCATACTATCTACATCAAAACTTAAATATATCAAATCGCATTTTTCTAGATAATCACAAGAATATTTAGCGATTTTTTCAATTCCAAAATTTTGAATTTGCTCGGGGGTATAATAATGAATTCCTGTTTTATGAATAATATCCCATTCAGGTTGTTCACAATCTCTTAAAGCAATATAAACAATGTCTTCAAACAAAATATCCTCTCCGCCCAAATTACAAAGATGATTCCATTGGTTCATTTCTTGTTCAGAAACATGGTTAAGAGGCTCAGTAATTTTTTCTACTTCTAGAACAGTTGCTAACGGCATACCATGTAAGTTACCGGAGGGAGTAGTAAAAGGAGAATGTAAATCTGCATGAGCATCAATCCAAATTACGCCCAGTCTTTTATCAGGATAAGCTTGGCGAATGGCTTTAATAGAAGCACCCGCAAAGGAATGATCTCCCCCGAGTATAAATGGAAAATAATTTTGTTGAATAAGCTGGGTTAAATCGTGGACAATTTGTTCATAAATTTTAATGATAGCATCAATGTTATAAGCATATTCATAATTTTTGCCATGTTCAAAATTCCATTCTAATGGAGCTTCAATTCTTTTGATAGGATTATTTTCAAAGATATTCAATTGATGCTGAATAGAAGCAAAATGAATTGCATCAATACCCAAACTTGCACCATAAGTGCCAGCTCCAAGTTCCGATTTGACTTCAAAAAAATGAATAATTTTATTTTGCCTTTTATGCATATTAAATATTTGTTGTAAATTTACGAAGTTTTTTTAAAACCCAAAACTTTCAATGCAAAGTTACGCAGAATTTTTAGATTTAAGTGTGGGTTTTCCACAAGATGGTTTTGAAGTCGTTGATGATGAACTTTATTTTCACGACATCAATTTGATGGAATTAGTAGAAACTTTTGGTACTCCTCTTCGCTTTACTTACATGCCTATTATTTCAAAAAAAATTCAACAAGCGAAGTTGATGTTTCAAAAAGCTATGCTTAAATACAATTATAGAGGTAGCTATAAATATGCTTATTGTACTAAAAGTTCTCATTTTAAACATGTTATAGAAGAAGCTCTTAAAAATGATATTCACTTAGAAACTTCCTCTGCTTTTGATATGCCTATTATTGAGCATTTAGAGAAAAAGGGTATGGTTTCAAAAGATATTTTCATTCTTTGTAATGGATTTAAAAAACATATGTACATGCAATACATCGTGGATTTAATTCATGATGGTTTTCAAAACCTAATTCCCATTTTAGATAACAAAGAAGAATTCAATTTTTATAATAACGAATTAGAACTTCCTTGTAAGCTAGGTATTAGAATTGCTACCGAAGAAAAGCCTGATTTCCCTTTTTATACTTCTCGTCTGGGTATTCGTTACGAAGATATTATCGATTTTTATAATAATCGTATAAAAAATAACCCTAATTTTAAATTGGTTTTATTACATTTTTTTGTTAATTCTGGTATTCGTGATACACCATACTATTGGAATGAATTAGAAAAAAATGTTGAACTTTATTGTAAACTAAAAAAAGCTAATCCTGAATTACAATATTTAGATATTGGCGGCGGAATGCCTTTTAAAGATTCTTTAACTTTTGAATATGACTATGAATACATGATTACAGAAATTATAAACCGTATTAAGCAGATATGTACAGAAAATCAAATAGAGGAGCCTGATTTAATTACAGAATTCGGTTCTTATACGGTGGCAGAGAGTGGTGGAACCTTATTTAAAGTTATTGGACGTAAACAACAAAATGACCGTGAAAAATGGTTAATGTTAGATGGTAGTTTAATGACTACTCTTCCTGATATCTGGGCTTTAGGTCAAAGATTTATTCTTTTACCTTTGAACAATTGGGACGAAACCTATGAACGTGTAAATATAGGTGGATTAACTTGTGATTCTTTAGATTACTATAATAATGATGCTCACATCAATTCTATATTTATGCCTAAAACCCGAAAGTTACAGTATTTAGGTTTTTTTCATACAGGTGCATATCAAGAAACTTTATCCGGAACAGGTGGTATTCATCATTGCTTAATGCCTACTCCTCGCCATGTGCTTATCCGAAAAAATAGAGACGAAACTTTGTTTTATGATGTAAAAGATGAAGAGCAAAACTCTAAACAAGTTCTGAAGATTTTAGGTTACAGCGTTTAAAATTTTGAAATATTTAGCATTTACTTGCTTTATTTTGTTATTGAGTTGGGCTACTTTGGGTTATTGGATTGCTCCTGATAATACTTTTTTAGCAGCACAACAAATTCCTTCTTTAGCTCAAAAACCTCCTTTTTTTACTACTTATTTAGCTGTTGAAAAAAAACAAAAATCTTCCCTCTTAAAAATTCTATGGAAAGGAAAACCTCCTTCTGAAATTTGGGTTTTAAAACCCAATCATCCCTATAAAGATTTGCATAATGATACCTTGTTGCTTTTTCTGAATGATGGTTCATTACTTAAAAAAACAAAAAATGAACTTGAACATTCAAAACCTGTTTCTTTTACTTTTTATTTAGGTTCAGATCCTTTGGGTAGAGATATATTAAGCAGGTTAATTATTGGTACTAGGTATTCTTTGGGGATTGCTATCATTTCAATATTGATTACCCTTTTTATAGGGGTTTCCTTAGGATTGATTGCGGGTTATTTTGAAGGTATTTATGATTTTTTGATTAGTTGGTTGATGAATGTTTTTTGGGCGCTTCCATCTACTTTATTAGCTATAGCAATTGCCTTTGTAATAGGAAAAGGTTTTTTTACATTAGTGGTTGCTATTAGTGCTGTTCTATGGATTGATATAGCAAGGCTGGTTAGATTAGAAACCTTGCGTTTAAAAGAAAATGAATACATAAAAGCCGCTAAAGCATTAGGTTATTCTCATTGGAGAATTATTTTTTTACATATTTTTCCTAATTTAATTACTCCTATACTGGTTATGAGTTTTTCCACTTTTACTACTGCGTTAATTTTAGAAGGAAGCCTCAGTTTTTTAGGTTTGGGTGTAACGCCACCTGCTCCCTCTTGGGGGACCTTAATTTTTGATGGATTTTATTACATAGCTTTAAGCTCTGGAAAATGGTTACTTTTTGCTCCTACAATTTGTTTGATTTTAACTGTATTGTCTATGCAATACTTTGCTAGTCAGTGGAATAAAAATTCTAAATAAAGAAATAATCCATCAAAACTTACCATTTAATCCAATAAAAAACGTTCTGGGCAAACTGAGTCCATAGATGTAATTACTATCCCGATTTTTACCTACATCAAAATCTTTTTGGTAAGCATTAAAAATATTTTTTAGTCCCCAAAAAATATCTATAAATTTTTGAATTTTATAGTTGATTTTAAAGCCACAATCATGAAAATCGTTGGTTTTTATATAAGTATTTTCTAAGAAATTATCAGACCCTCCAAAATGAGGGACTAACATTTTGCCTGTATAATGATAATTGAAGTTCAATGACCAGTTTTTTGTTTCATAATTCAACAAACCAAAGCCATAAAAGTTCGGTGTTCGTAAAAATATTTTTTGACCTTCCAAATTATCAAAATAAAATACAGGTTGGTCAAATTGTTGATTTTGAAAAGTAAATCCTGTTTCTAATTGTAATTTTTTATTATAATTTGCACGAAATTCAAAAGTTATTCCTTGAACTTTTGCGGCGTTGCTGTTCCTTTTTTCAAAAATTTCACCGAAAGCATCATTTCCAATATTTTCTAATGCAAAAATATTTTTTAGACGAGTATAAAAAAAATCTATAGTAAAACCAAAAATATAACTTTCAGTAGGTTTATCAAAATTAATTGAAGCAGTGTAACTATGAGATTTTTCGGGTAAAATATTAGGAGACAAAAAAATGCGAGAAACTCCTCCAGATGCAAATGCCATGTGCATATCCGTATCCAAAAAGACCGGCGGTCTAAAGCCACTTCCATATTGCAAACGAAATTGCCAAAAAATATGAGGCTGATATAAAAACGCTAATCTGGGATTAACCTGAATGTTTGAAATTGCACTATGTTTATCTAAACGAATACCTTTTTTTATTTTTACTTTGTTTTTTTTTCCACTCATTTTGTATAAATCCACCATGTAAAAACGTAGTTTGAAATATGTTGTAATCATAACTTGGATTTTTATCCTTAATCCACTCACCTATGAACTCCCCTCCTATTTGTAAAATATTTTCTCCATTAAGTACGTTTTCCCATAACTGTTTAAAAATCAATCCATTTTGATAAGTTGTATTCCATGCAAAACCATAAGGTGGATTTTGTAGATAATTAATTTGACTTAAAGAATCATCGGGGAATATTCCTGTGATGCTATTTTTATTGATATATTGAAAGCCTGTAAAAAATTTAATTTCGGTATTTTCTTGAATTTTAAAAAGATACTGTAAATCTCCTGAGTAGATATGGTGTTTTCTTTCTTCCACTTGCTCTAACAAATAAGCAGGAATTTTTTGCATTTCACCTCCTAAGCGATATTCATCAAAATAAAAAAATTGGGCTTGTAATTGGTGTTTTACACTAGGTTTATAGAAAAAAGAAGTACCAAAATTCGTACTTTGAATTAATGGAAGTTCGGAAAATCCATCTTTATTAACGTCATAAAACTTCCTTTTTCTATGATTTAGAATTAAACCAACTCCCATTTTGGGGTTAGAAGATACATAAGCGGAATTAGCAGAAATTTGGTAATCAGAAGATTGAAAATCTATATTTTGATATAAACATTGAAAATCTGTAAACGATTGATTAGGCATTTGTGTGATGATATTTACAGTTCCTCCGATGGTACTATGACCCAACAAAGAACTTCCTGCACCCTTTTGAATTTCTATTCTTTGTATCCAACGTGAAGAAAATTGTTCTAATCCATATAAGCTCATTAAAGAACTCATGATGGGAATACCGTTAATAAGCATTTGAGTATAACTACCTTGTAAACCATTCATACGAATTTAAGTATAATTACAAGTTTGGCAATTGGTTTCTACTCTTAATCCTGATTGAAAGTTTAATCCTTCTGCTATATTACAAGCTGTAACTTGTTGAATTTTAATATTGTCTAATACATGTAAAATTTGTGTTTGTTGAATATTTCTTGAAAAGGATTTTTTATCCTCAATAATTACTTCTTGAAGTTGGGCTTCTTTATTTAAAGTATCAGTTTGAGAGAAGAGAAAATGAAAATTCAGAATGACTAAAACAAAAATAAAATTAGGCAACATACTTTTTAGCAAAAATAAAAATATTTTTTGGTTTGTCAAAATTTTATTGTTGAAGGTTGCTATAAAGAGCAATAGTAAGCTGGGTACGTGACTAGTGAGCACTACTTATGCTTTTGCATCGTTAATAAAATTACAAAACATAGCAGGAATAATTAATAATTTTGTAATTACCCTCTCCATTTTGAAAATTTGATAATCTGATGATTTTTCTCATATCACTTAAAAAAATAAAATATTATTGATACGAATCCAAAGAAATTTTTAATGAAATTACCAAATATTTACAAAAAATTTTTTTAGTTTTTTTGGGTGGATAATGGTTAGTATTCCTTATTTCGAAATTCAATAAAAGGGTAATTTTTACTAATTCATTTTTTCCCTATCTTTGCATTATGCTGATTGCTAATCCCATCTACGATGCCGTCTTCAAATACTTGATGCAAGACAAAAAAAGCGCTAAAATCTTGCTCCAAGCTATCCTTGAACTGCCAATCCTGGATTTAGAACTTTCTTCCCAAGAATTTGCATCAGAAATTCAATACTTTTCTATTTTTAGAGTAGATTTCAAAGCACGTATCAAAACCCGTGATAACCAAGAAAAACTCATTCTGATTGAATTACAAAAAATTAAATTCAGTACCGACGATATTTTTCGTTTTAGAAAGTATCTAGGTGAACAATATATTTCCCGAAATCATGTAGATGAACAAGGTAAACCTTTACCGATTGTAACCATTTATATTCTCGGTCATTATTTGGAAGAGTATCAAGAACATCCCATTATACGTGT
>CALLMJ010000012.1 GCA_938006875.1 uncultured Bacteroidia bacterium | reverse complement strand
TTTGATTAAACCAAAGTTTGCTTTTATTTGTCCTACAAATATATTGAATTTATTTTTACGTATCCAAATTTTTTGAAAAAATTTTTTTTCTCAAAGTTTGATTTTCAGATGTCTGTTTTTTAGAGTACTGTCGTTCTCATGAGTTACTTAAAACTTTTTGCGGCTTGGCGTAGTGGCGGATTTTTAGCACAAAAGTTCAATCGAAGAACTGCACTTGAACCTATCACAAAACTATCATACGAAGCACTGCACCCCCGCTTGCGGCAAACCGCTGTTGTGTGCTGCCCTTCTGTTCTTTCGTCCGCTATTTTCGTTTGCAGGTCAGGGGCTGACACACTCTTTGCAAGGTTTTGGTTTGTGTGTCGGATTGTACGAGTAGACAAAGTGTGTGGCTTAGTGTTGGCTTTCATTGTCATACTTTTTCAAAAAAGGATTTCGTATTTTAATAAGTTCGTCCCTATAAAAGTTAATAAATGATTTTAACTCAATTTTCATTCTGTTCTTATCAAAATTTTCTTCGTGTCTGAGGTCATTATAGCAGTGGCATAAAATGCATAAACACTGTAAATTACTTTCTTTGTTGTTTATCTTGTTACCGTCTTTATGATGGGTATGCCAATATTTTCTATGAACAGTCTTCTTGGGTGAAATTCCACAGGATTCGCAAGTATAGTTTCTCTTCTTTCTGTATGCTTTGCTTATTTTATTAAAATCACGGACATATCCGAAAATGTCAACTTCAATATTGTCTTCTTCAATTTCTGTTTTTTCTAGTGTTTCAAAAAAATCTTCAGTAGTTTGAATCTCATCAAAAAGTTGCTTTTTACAGTTAGAACAATATCTCAGAATTTCATCTTTAAATATTTTTTTTGTAGTAAAATCAATCAAGTCATTAACATTCGAATTTGACCATTCATATCGGGTATTAAATCTCCCATTTCTTATAAAATCATCAATTGTTTTACATCGAGTTAAGTGAAATTTTGGATAATTATTGTATTCGGTTATCCAAGGTTCTTTGATGAACATATAACCCCTATACTCTTTCCCTTCATATTCAAGATAAATTCCATCATCACCAAATCTAATATTTCCGGCTTTATAAGCTTCTTCAAAATCAGTTCTTATTATTTTAAAGCCACTTTCAGATTGAAGTTTTGGGAAGCCCCACTCATCCAATTTTTTGCAAAGTTCTTCAAATCTATATAGCATATCTATTCTATTTCCCGATTTCTTTTAAAACTCTTTCTACTAAATTTTCGCTTGTGGTTATTATCCTAAATTCCACACGCCTTGATAAATTATTATTGGCTGGTTTACCCGAAATGGCAGTTAGTTGCTTATCATCATCGAGTGTTCTGCCATAAGAAAGTCCATTAGCCGTTAACCAAAATTGGAGTTTTAACACATCTTTTTTTGATAATTTTTTGTAGTAGTCCATATTTCTGAAATACTTTAAAACTTGTGCTGACCTAAGTTGAGAGAGAATAATATTCCCGATATAGGGGTCTTCATCATATTTGGGGGCCGCAACAGTATCAGTATGTCCTTCAATTCTTATCTCAGCAATTTTATCTGTGTATTTTTCTTGCAATAGCACATTAAAATACCTTGGTAAAAAATCGTCAAGAATTTCTTTAAAGTGAGGTCTAATAGTAACTTGTCCTGATTCAAAAAGAACGTCGGGATTGGTGAATTTTATAGAAAGGTCTTTGTCAATTTCAACTTGCCACTTCTTAAAGTCGTCTTTAAATTCATTTTTTAATTCCGCATATAATTGTTCCTTAGTTGCTTTGAACTCTTCAAATATTAGATCTCTTTCTTTCTGCTTATTTTGAACTTCAATCATATACGATATAGATATGAAAAGAAAAACAATCATTAACCCTGTCATGATATCAGATAATGATACCCAATTATTTTCTGTTTTGCTTGCCATTTATTATTTCTTATAATTAGCAATTATTCTCTGAATCAATGTATCCAAATTTTGGAGCGTATCATTGAGTCTTTCATAAAACTCTGCATTAATATTTTCCAAGTCTCTAGATAGTTGTTTACTTGCATTTGCAATGATTTGTACTCCTTCATTGAGTTGCTTTTTAGTATTATTCCAAAAGACCTCATTAATATCTTTGATTTTTTCAATTTCTTGAAGTCGCGTCAAAAGTTTTGCTACTGAGTCACTAAAATTCATTTGGTTTTTAACCCAAGTATTTAATTTGTTTGTGGTTTCATCAAATGCGTCAGTATTCTTTTTTAAAGTATGAATGGTCGAAGTAAGTTTATTTACAATATCTTGATATTTCGTGTCCTCAATCATTACTTTTTGTAATTCATAAATGAGCTTTGTAAGATGACTATTTTCATCTGTTAATTTCTTGGTATTTTGAGTAATTTCATGTATTGCAGTCGAAGTTATGGCAAATTCTTCAGAAACTTTTATGAATTGTTCTGTTAGTTTTTGAATCATTTCTTTATTTTCTTTTTGCCAATCGTTTAGTTTTTGAACGCTGTTATTTAATTCTTGAAAGTTTTCTTGTACTAATTTATTCACTAATTCGCTCATTTGCTTATTAAATTCTTCTGTTGCATTTTTCATTACTTCAACCAATGCTTCAGTATTATTTTTTGCAAGTAATTCAGCAAATTCATCGAATTTTTTACTTATTAACTCATTGTTTTTATTCATTGAGTTTACAATCCAATCTATATTTTTCTTTGTTTCTTTAGAATAATCATTTTGCTCTGCACGAAGCTTTTGTATTTGGGTCAACAAACTTGTTTCTCCATCACCACCAAGCGATTTTTGAATTTGCTGTAAAAATGAAGTTTGTTTTTCGGCTGAACCAATAAAATCTGTAAATTTATTCTGTAATTTTATTAGTTGGGTTGAAAGGCTATCATCAGTTTCACCTACTAATGAAGTATTTAATCTATCAAACTTTTTAATTGTTTCTTTTTGAGACAATTCAAGAATATTGGCAATTCGATTAAGTTCTGCCAGTTCTCCTGTTGGTTTTGCAGGTTGATTCAAATCAACATTTCTTTGAACTATTTGAGATATTTTACCAAAAACTAAGGAACATAGAATACCAACAATAGATGTTAAAAATGCTGTTTTCATTCCTTCAAGTAGATGCGGAATGCTGTCATTTATATTATTAACATCAAATTCCTGGAGTCCGAAAAAAATTCCTACAAATGTTCCAAGAATTCCTAATGTTGTAAAAACAGAGGGAATTGAATCATAAATGTATGGATTGATTTTATTAGAATTTTTTAACTTATAAAGACGGAAAATATATAGGATTGAAAACAATGTCCAACCAAAAAGTAGTCCATAAATTATAATCATGTATGTTGCCATAGTTAATATTCGTTAATATTCATCTTCGTTTTTACACCTTGCTGCTAACGCCCCGCGGCTTGCTGCAGTTCCTATTATCTCTAATCTCTATTCATGGCAAAACCGCGCTGTAAATTTAGGATGTATTTACTAAACTTCAAAAATTTGTTTAACATTTTTTTAAACTTTTACTAAAATTGCAGCAAGCCGCTGTTAGCTGTCTGGTTTGGTGTTTTTATTAGAGCATTAGGTTCTCAACAAGTCAGGGTATGTTAAAGGAATTGCTTTACTTTCAAGTTGTCAGGTTGTTTTTCTTGGAGAAAATTTGTATTGTTCCGTCGAAAAGTTTGTAATCCGTTTTATATGTCTCTAATTTTTTTGATGTTTTTGGAATTTTGTTTTTTGTCTAACTGTTAGGTTTTGTAGGCATTGTCGGGTTATTTCCAAAACTGAAAACTTTGTCAAGTGGTTGGGTTGTGGGTTGTCATACCGTCAAATTGTATTGACGAGAACTTACCAATCGGGTCAACTTCAAAATTATAGAAAAATCGTCAAGCCTTTCTCTCTACAGACTTTTCGGACAAACTACCTTCCAAACGGATTTAGTACAAACTTTTTCACCTTAACGGACAAGAACAAATTT
>CALLMJ010000011.1 GCA_938006875.1 uncultured Bacteroidia bacterium | reverse complement strand
TTTTGATAAGATTTTAGCGAGTAATTGTATCCATTTATTGCACATATCTTGTTGCAAATCAAAGGTATAAGCTAAAGCTTCTTGGGTAGGATTATTTTTTAGATAGTACAAAATAAAGAAAAGTTTATCGCCAGCAGTGGGAAAAGGGTCTTTTGATTTGGGAGTATACTTATTTTTTCGGGGTTTACCATTAAAAGTATAATGCTGGAAGTAATCTTCAAGTTCATTCTCAAAGTAGAGCAAAAGCTCATCAAATATTTTCACATCATAGGATGTAAGTGCTTTGAAGCGTTGTGGATAATTACGTATATCTTCGTATCTCATTGGTTATCAATATTCTTGTTTTTTGAATGAATACTTAATTTTGCAATATACAAAAATCTTGTTCATTTTACATAAAATATTTTTATTGTCAATGGAACTATTTAATAAAATTAAATTGCTCAAAAGTTAATAATCACAATAATTTCAAGATATTTAAAGATTTCACATGTTTCACTTAGCAAACATAATTATACCGAGTAACAAAAGCCAAAACACTAACATAGGTCAGCCCGAAAACACAATTCGATATACTAACACGAATCAAAACACAATTAATCAATAAAGTGTAAATTTACTCAATATAGTTTATGATAAAATAGGTTTAAATTACAAATTACACTGATTTATGGAACTTTATTATTTCTTCTTGCAGCTGTTCAAATTCTGAAAAATCATCATCTGGAAAAAGTTTCGGCATAATATTCAGAAAATTTTCCATGTTTGATAATGCGTCAAAACAGCTTTTTGAGAAATACTTCGAAAAAAAACTGTCATTGAAGCGACATTGATCAATATCAATGAAAAAATAAGTCCACCCTACAAACCCTCTTGTAATTTGAAGTTTTTTTGAATACTGTTCAAAATCAAGCGTCAATGGAAATCTTTCACCAGCAAGGTGCCAAAGCCATAATTTTGGGTTTTGTTTTATTAACGAATCATTTTGTGTTTGAAAAACAGTCCGTAATGTTCCATCTGTTGTTTTATCAAATACATCGATAGAAAATAAATTATTACAAAATTGCCTAAAAACTTTATCATCCTTTGATTTCATTTTTTTTTGTTCGGCTTTCCAAAAATCATCAAATACATTTTCCACAAGACTAGATATTGGCTTTATATTTATTTCGCCTTTAAAATTTTTATTATGTACCCAAGAAACACTTATTCCATTGTGTTTTAAGTAAAATGAAGTTATAGCGTCAGTAAATTGCAAACCGTTATTTTCTTTAATAATATCAAAAGTTTGCTCATGACAAGGCTTACGAACATTAGCCGGAGTAATAATTTTTATTGAAGAATTATCTTCAATATCTTTTAAAATTTCTTGGATATTAATCATGTGTTATTATTTAAAAGTAAATTTCGTTTTTTCTGTACAAAACTAACTAAAGTATTTGAAAACTAAAAGTCAGCGATAATTGGGACTTTTCTAACCGCTTAGTTGGTCGTTCTGCTATGACACATAACGTTTTGCAGCTACCCGAAGGGCGGGACTTTTACCACAAAACTTGATTTGAAAAACTAATGTTTGATTAACCACAAAACAGTCTTTGGAACACGAAACCCCGCCTTTTGGGTAGGTGCTGTTATAGCCATCATTTCTGTCTGTCTGCCTTGTTGGTTTGCTTGATAAGCCAAAACTGCAAATCCAATTAACCCAGCGAACCTTACAAACTGGTAAAAACCGTAAGGCATATCTGCTAAACACAGAAAAAATAAAATGGCTAAAACTATTTTAATGGCGTTATTCATCCTGTTTATCGTTGTCAGCAATACTGATTAAGTCAAACTGTGGTAGTTCAGAAATTTCAAAATACTGGCTTGTGATTTTGTCAAGGAAAGTGTCAGTGATTATGTCGTCTTCCAAGTATTGTTCAATATCAGCAAATCGCTCTAAAATTTTTTCATCACTTACTTTCAAACGATGTCGAATATTTTTGAAAAATTTGATTTCAGAATACTTGATTTCTTTATCTGCATTGATTGTTTGTATTGCAAAATCAATTAAAGTTAACTCTTCTTCTTCCGTAAGCTCAGATTGCTTTAGCAAGTTAAAATAATCTTGAATAAAAGATTTACCACCACTATTTATTTTACCAATTAGCAAATTGATTTCTTCTTGAAAGTTGAAATTGATAAACAATGGAGATTTTTCGCACATTGATTTTATAAGGGAAATTTCACTTTCATCAATATTGCCGTCTGATGCCATACAGCAAAATGCTGTTTTAAACAAAAGTTTGTCAAAAGTTATTGTGTCCATATTTTCTCTATTTTATTATTTAAAACCAATGCGTGGTCTTTCGTTTTTCTGTTCGATGTTTTCTCCGTCCATTTTTGCTTTTATTACTTTTTCGGCATTACTTCCTTGTTTGATAAAAAGCAGAATGCTGTATTTATCATTTATGGAAAAACCTTTTAGTAATATGCCTTTTCTATTGCTCATTATCTTAAAGTATTGGTTGGTTTTTCATTGTCAGGCATAAGACCAATTATTTGAATAAGAATATTACGAATACCTGATGTGTTTCCATTTGTAGCCATTTGCAAGCCTTGATTTACTAATTGTCTTGCTT
>CALLMJ010000010.1 GCA_938006875.1 uncultured Bacteroidia bacterium | reverse complement strand
TTCTCCAGTCTCACGAAATCCGCTTCGGTGATGCTTTTGAACACGTCATTGAAAAATACCTGCAAATAAAAGGTTGTGAGATTTTACAGAAACGATTTACAAATAGTGACGGTGATGTTTTAAACATTGATCAATGTTTTCGTAAAGACGGGAATGTATTTTTCATTGAGCAAAAAATAAGAGACGACCACGACTCGACTAAAAAGCGTGGACAAATCTTAAATTTTGAAAAAAAGTTAGATATAATGCTTTCAAAGTATGGAGAAGAAGAACTAATCGGAATATTCTATTTTATTGACCCTGAATTGGTAAAGAATAAAAATTACTACACCACTGAGCTTATAAAAATGACAAACGACTATAACGTCAAAACTCACATATTTTATGGCAAAGAGCTTTTTGATTATCTTGGATACACTGATATATGGGTAGAAATTCTTTCATATCTTTTAGAATGGAAAAAAGAAATTCCTGATTTACCAGAAATAAACTTTGATTTAGACCCACAACATACATTTGAAGAAATAAAAGATTTGAAGCCTTTAGTGTTTAGAAAACTTTTTGATAATGATGAAATTTTTAATGAAATAATCATGACCTTATTTCCACATAAAAATACACTAATTTTATTACGCGATTATTATTTAACAAAATCAGAAAGTATTTACAAAACTATCGCCGACAAATTGTCAAAAAGAATTTCTGATTAAAAAAATAAAATTTTATTTTATTTTAAAGAAAAATAGAGAACTTATTAAAGTTTACTTCACAGTATTCTTGGTATTTAGTCTTTTGCTATAGAGTAGCACGGGGTTTATTCAGTAAAATCTAAATCGTTATGGAAGGTTTCTTTCATTTGGCTTAAAGATAACAAAGCTATTGATGCAAAGAGAATGGTAACAATAAAAGCACCATAAATGATACTTCCTGTTTGTTGGCTTAAAAAATTGTAAATAGGCAAAATCAAAGAAACGGAACCTCTTACAAAATTAGGAATAGTAGTGGTTGCTGTAGCACGAATATTGGTTCCAAAATTTTCAGAGGCAATAGTTACAAATATTGCCCAAAAACCCGCACCAAATCCAATTAAAAAACAGAAAATATAAAAGGTTGTTAAATCAACATTGGGACTAAACAAATACAAAGACGAGAAAAAAACTGTCATTATAATAAATAAAGCAACAGCTTTTTTTCGACTTTTTAGCATTTGACTAATAATACCAGAAAAAATATCACCTGTTGCTAATCCTGCATAAGCCATCATAACAGCAGTCCCTGCTTTTACTTTCTCGCCTTCAGGAACTTCAATATTTAATGCTTTTGCAAATTCAGGAGCAAATAAAATTAATATTCCTACTGCTACCCATGTAGGTATTCCGATGGTAATACATTGTAAATATTTCTCAAATTTTTTTTTGTTGGTAAATAAAGAAAGAAAATCCCCTCGTTTGACTGAATAGTTATCTTTAGATTTTTCAAAAATTCCAGATTCATGAACTCCAATTCTTAATATGAGTAAAGCTAATCCCATAACACCTCCTATTACGTAAGCCAAACGCCAGTTCTCTAAATTACCTAAATTCCATTCGTAGTTACCAATTAATCCTGCGGTAATACCACCTAATAAACCAAAACCAGCAATAATGGTAGTACCATAACCTCTTGTTTCTTTGGGCATTAATTCTGAAACCAATGTAATACCAGCCCCTAATTCTCCCGCAAGACCAATACCTGCAACAAATCTCCAAAAAGCATAAGCTTCAATGGAATTTACAAATCCATTTAAAAGATTAGCGACTGAATACATCATAATAGAACCAAAAAGTACAGACAGTCTACCTCTTTTATCGCCTAATACTCCCCATAAAATTCCACCTAATAACATTCCAAACATCTGAATACTGATTAACCATTCACCATAAAAAGTGTTATCGGTTCCTTTATAACCCAAAGATTCTAAACTTTGAACACGTATAACTCCAAACAATATTAGGTCGTAGATATCTACGAAATAACCCAATGCAGCTATAATTATGGCTGGAATATAGGCTTTTTTACTGTAATTATCAATTTCAGACATATTATCTATTCAATTAGCTTTAGAACTTTTTCTTGATTGGGTATATTTTTATGACTAAATTTTCCTTTAACAACCCCATCTTTCAAAATTAATATTCCCGGATTGGAACGAACCATGGATTTTAAGGTAGTTTGGTCCTGAGGAACAATGCAAAAAGGAATTTTTTGGTGTTCTTTAAATGCTTTCCTTACATCAGAGCCGCTTGAAGTTAATACAGCGATTTGAAACCCTTTAGTTTTCAGTTCATTACCTAATTGAATAGCTTGATTTAATGCAGCTGGCAAAGCCTTTTGGAAATCTTCTGAAACAATAAGCATGGTTTTTCCTTTGAATTCTTCAAATCCACATTCCGATTTTAGAGGTTCGTAACCATAGGCTAAAAATTGACCATCAAGACCCCTTGTCGTAGTTTTATAGGCTAAATCTGAACCCACTGAATAAGGTAGGAAGTCCACTACGGGAAGATAATTATAACAATACCAAGCATATACAGGAATTAATAATGAGAATGTAATACTTAAAATGGTATTTATCAAATCTTTAAAAAATGGATATATGCTATCTTTATAAACAAACAAATATCCAATAAAACCTGCTAAAACAACATCTTTAATAAAAGATTGAACAGGAGTAAGTTTGATAGCATCACCAAAGCAACCACAATCCGTAACCTTTTTTGTAACAGCAGAATAACCTGTTAAAAATGTAAAGAAAATAATCATGATTAATAATGATGTTGTGGTGAAAGCAGGAGCAAAACCAAAAATTAAGTTTATTGCTAAAATGGTTTCAAAAATTCCAATAAAAAACGCTAAATTTAATGACCATGGTCCAAAAACGGAGTAGGGTAATCCAAAAGAGGAATCAAATACATGGAAATATTCATCTAATTTGTAAGAAAAACCTATGGGGTCATTAATTTTTACAAATCCTGAAAACAAAAATAATAAGCCTAATAAAATTCTTACCACATAAATGGGTATTAATTTTTTTTTGTAAGCTTTCATAAATTCTATGAATACAATTTTGATTAATTAGAACGTTTGTAATCAAATACAATATAATCTTCATCATTTAGACCATCTACCACAGCCTTTATTTTGAAAACAATATAATGAGGGGAAATTCTGGATTTTAAGATTACAATATCATTTACTCTTAACGTACCTGTTTCTAGTCTTGGGCTATTAGCACGAAATGCTTGGTCTATAGTAGAATATCGAGCTTGTTCAAAATTAAATTGGGAGGTTGTTAAAACTACAAAGTTTTTATTTGGATTTGTATTTGGAGATATCCACGAAGCCAAAAAGTTACCAGAAATCTGTGAATTTTCTTCAATATCTTTTGCAGTATTATTGGTTACATTATTAGTTCTAGCTATGCAATTAAACGCACTTAAACCTGTGATACTGAATTTACTATAAATCGTATCATTTTCATAACTTAATAAACTATACTGTTCTGTTGTATCACGAACAAAATCTTTTGTAACTATATAGACGGTTGAATCAAATTGCATTTTGTTGTCATAAACAAAAGCTATTATTTTTATAACTGTTAGATCGTTGAGTCCTTGCGGAACGGTATAGGCAAAATCCTTTTTTAGAATAGTTCCAGTAATATCTTCTTCTAAAAGTACTCTATCATTATCGTTAATTCTTTCTATTATCTTTATTGATTTAAGAAGTTCATTATCAGATAATTGATAGGATAAATTTACAGTTTCTCCTTCTAAAAGATTGGATGTTGAGGTACTTGGAGCAGTTCTTACAATAGAAGGGCGTTTATCTACAGGAGGTAATTCATCTTTTGTAGTTTCTTTCTTACAACTGAAAATGAATAAACTGCTAAAAATTAGCAACCATAAAAAATTGGAAATTTTCATTCTGACTAAAATTTTGCCGTAAAGTTAGTATATTTTTTTAATTTCAGTCAATATTTTTATAAGGAATTTGATTAATTTTTTCAATCCATTGAAAATCTTTGTTTGTGATACCTCCAGAATCATGAGTTTTTATAAACAATTTTACATTCAAATAATTCCATTGGATATTAGGATGATGGTTGATTTTTTCAGAAATCATCGCAACTTGTGTAACAAAAGCAAAAGCTTGTATATAATTTTCAAATTGGTAACTTTTAGTTAAAAATTCATTATCAAATTTCCAGTCAGGAAAAAAAACTAATCTTTGTAAAACTTCGTCTGCACTATAATGCGTTTTCATAGTTGCAAATATATAATTTTTTTATGAATATTTATCTATTATTTTCTTGTTTATCCAATTTGCATCGTACATTCCATGAAAATGTTATATTTCTTCTATTTCTTTCAATGAAAATCCTGTTTTTTCTGAAATAACCTTCCCATCAACTCCCAAAGACTTTAACAACTTAACAGTCTCAACTAATTTAATATGCTCTTCCTCCGCTTTTTTCTTTTCTTCCTCTAATAATCGTTCTTTTTCTTCTAATTCCTTCTTACTTTCCTCTAACGCTTTTAGGTATTTCTTCTCTTTATCCTCAAACATCGCATTTACAGTTCGCCATGCTTCTTGCTCCGTCTCTATTAACTTCCTCTCATTCGGATTTGTTCCCGTATAATGCAATATCTCTGCCGTCAATTTTAGCTCTTCATTATCTATTAAATACGGATATTCCTTAACTATTTTTTTTTCATCT
>CALLMJ010000009.1 GCA_938006875.1 uncultured Bacteroidia bacterium | reverse complement strand
CCCTGAAAATAAATTTCATAATTTATTAAAAAGTTAAATATCAACAATAATAAATAGTGATTTTGAACAGAATTTTCGTTTAAGCTATAACTAATTGTTTTTAAATTAATTATATAAGAGATATCGACATTTTGAAACCTATTTACAAAGGTTTATAGTTTGATTTATCTAAATGTTGAAAATTTATTTTCTAATGTTTAGTCAGGATTATTTTAAGGATTGGTCATTGAGTAGGCGTAGCCGTACTTGTGGTCATTGAGTAGGCGTAGCCGTACTTGTGGTCATTGAGTAGGCGTAGCCGTACCGATGGTCATTGAGTAGGCGTAGCCGTACCGATGGTCATTGAGTAGGCGTAGCCGTACCGATGGTCATTGAGTGGCGTAGCCGTACCGAAATGACCATCTTGCGTGGAAAAGCGGTTGTTTCGATATGTTCGCTTCACTCACTACTCAACAACCGAGTAACTTATTAATTGATAAGAATTAACTGGTAAACCATTTTTAATGAATTGTTCATAAACTCTATTTTATAAATAAAAAATCCAATTTCAAAAAAGAGATTGGCTTTTTAGTTTGTAACTTTATTTCTATGTCTCATTATTCTTCGTCAAGTTTATATTTAATTATATCCATTCCAAAACTTAAACTTGACCAGGAAGACCCGAACGTAGTGAGGGAATGCCCAAATTCTTATATTACATCGCTTTTACCATCATTTCACGAGCTAGTTCCTTACCTAAATATCGTACAATTAAAAAATGTACCAAGTAAATTAACGGTGTTAACAAAATTGCAGAAAAAAATTTGTAGATATAATTCAAAGCACAAACCGATAAAATCAATGACCAACTCCAATCTGCACCAATTCCAAAAGCTATATATAAAACTACGAACGAATCAATTAATTGAGAAATGAGGGTAGAACCAGTAGCTCTTAACCAAATAGATTTTCCTTGAGTATAACGTTTTAAAAAACGAAAAGTAAAAACATCTACAAATTGACCGATTAAAAAAGCAATCATTGAACCTATAATAATCCATAAACCTTGCCCAAAAATGGCTTGAAAAGCTTCTTGCATATTCAGATAATTTTTTGACAAAACCCAAAAATCCGCAGGGCTTAATTGGATAGCTAAAGCTATCATTAAAAAAGCGTAAGCAATAATTCCAACAGACAAAAAAGATAAAATTCTCACTCCTTTTACTCCATAAAATTCATTCACAATATCGGTAGTTAAAAATACAAAAGGCCACAATATTACACCCGCTGTCAAGTTAAAAGATATATTTTCCACTCCTAATATTGTCCAATTAACAGGAGAAAAACCTAATGATTTTTCTAATGAAAATATTTTTACGCCAATAAATTCGGCTAAAATCACATTAGAAACAAAAAACACAGATAGAACAATGAAAAGAATTTTAGGTTTTGAGAAAACCATATTTTTACTGATTTTGAGTAATTTCTAATTCTACTCTTCTATTTACAGACCTTTTTGAATTATCAATAGATTTTAAGGGTTGTGTTGAACCCATACCTATATATTCAATTTGTTTTGTAGGAATGCCTTTCATGACCATAAAATCATAAACCCATTTTGCACGTGTTTTAGTTTCATTGAATTGAAATTCTTTTGAACCAAAATCATCACAATGAGCCATTACTTTTACATGTACTTTTGGGTGTTCCTTAATCCAATTGACTATCTTTAATAAAGAATTTAAAACATCAGGAGTAAGTTCGTATTCTGTATAATTGTAATTATCCACAATAATTTTGATTGGAAAAGTTATTTGTCCTTTTTGTTCTTCAAATTCTGCTAAAAAAGTATAACTTTTTACATTAGAACGAGGCAAAGCATAAACGCATTCTAAATCAAACCCCGGTGAACCTCCAAAATTATCTAATCCCACAATTTTTATGTACTGAACAGGTAGTTTGTAATTAATATTTGCTAAATCTAATGCAGTTGTAGAATCATCTCTTGCAATACCTAAAAAAGTAAAATTCACTCCATCATTACTCACAAAAACACTGGCTCTTTCTCCACTGGCTCCAATTTCTTTTAAAAAAATATCAGGACCTTCACCATCAATTATAAAATTATCCGTAAACTTTAATATAAGATAAGAGCCTTTGGGAAGGCTAATAAAACGATTATCTTCTTCTAAAACCACTGTTAAAGGCAAATCTAAAGGAAATTGATTAGGATAACCTCCATAAAAAAACTTGAAACCTAAATTGTTAGGTTCAAAATGTGCCTCAACGATTACATCTGCATAACTGTTCTCTTTTTGGCTCAATAAGTTTTGATAAAACCCTAAACTCATCCAAAAGCTCAAGAAGAATTTTAAATAATTCATTGAAAACACGAAATTACAAAAAAAATTTTTATAAAAGTTCAAAGGTTGTTTTTATAAAATTTCTGAGCTTAGCCCTTTGGGACGGACTGCTTACTGGCTTTTAAATTTCTATGCAACCCATAAGCCTAACATAAATTTTTGCATAAAATATAGCTGAAAACCTATGAAAAGTAAAATTATTAGAATTTTTGACCATTTTTTATCATAGAAACTCAAAAGTATGAAAGGCAAAAATATAGGTAATTGAACCAAAATATGCTTGATATGAGAGTATCCATTAAGAATGATGAGTATGCTCAACAAAATCCATGGTAAATAATTATTTCTTAAAATTTGAGGTAAATGAATGATAAAAATTCCACCATAAACGGTTGTTAAAACAAATCTATTTAGGCTAAATAAAGAGCCTCCTCTAGTTAAAAATACTAATAAGCAAATTCCTGCTAAATAGGCATAAATAAAGATTAAATGTTTTTCTATACTGGATTGTTTTTTAATTTTTTTGAAAAGATTTATAATCAATAGGAATCCACAACTTATTCCTATAACAAAACAAAATAAATCAATTCTGAAAATATGAATATCCCCGTAGCTAGATAAAGGAAAACGAGGTATTCTCCAGTGATTATCCCAAAAAGTTTGCTGAGCTGTGTAAAACCCCCATGAAATTTGACTTTGTGAATATTGATATTCATTCACAAGCCATAGAGCTAAAATACTCATGAAACTGCTTAACGAAAAGATTTTAATTTTTCGTTGAATAGTAAAACTTTCAAAAATCAAGTAAATTGCTAATGAGGGTAAAAGAATGATAAATGCTGGCCTTGAAAAGCTAATCAATAAAAAGCTGAATATAATACCCCAATCTTTTTTTTGAATGATAGCATAAAGTAAAAATACTGAAATTAACGCAAATAAACTCTCGGAATAAGGTAAAAAATAAAAAATAGATGAAGGAATTGATAGAAACAAAACTTTCTGCCAATAGTTCCATTGAAAAATTTGGTTAACAATTGCAAAAGTGATTGAAAAAATTAGGGTATTCATCAAAATTCCTATGGAGATATAACCATTTAAAGTTTTCCAAATCCAAGGAAATAAAGGAAAAAAAGCTGAACGTTTATGATTATAACCTATATGAACTATTTTATAATAATGAACTGCATCAAATTGTAAAAATTTTACCCATTGAAAATTCTTTTCATTTATGTAAAATATCAAAATAGAAATTAAAATTAAAGAAATTCCCCAAAGAAATGCCAAAAGAAAATCCTTAATAAATTGATTGTTGAACATTCAAAATGTAAAAATACTGTAATTTATTTTTAAAAAATAGATAAATAAAAACTTAAAGATTGAGTTTTTAAACTTTTAAGATTACGAAATCTTTATATGAATGATTTTTAAATAGAATTTTAGAAAAATTGATTAATTTTGTAAAAATTGAATGGAAAAGAGTAAAATTTTTTGGTTTTTTGTTACAATTTCGGCTCTTTTAGGAGTGTATTACAGTGTTGGATATTATCATCCCGACGAACATTTTCAATTATTAGAATTTGCGGCATATTTAAGTGGGTTAGTTTCATCAGAAACACTCTCTTGGGAATTTCATCATGCCATGAGACCTAGTTTACAGCCTATCATTGCATTTTTTGTTCATCAATTTTCCATTTTTATTTATGGAGCGCATAACCCCGTTTTTTGGACTTTACTACTCAGGCTCCTTTCTGCAATTTTATCCATTTTTGTTACTTATCAATTTGTAAAAACTTTTGAAAAAGAATTCAAAGAAAATATAAAAAAATGGTTTTGGCTTTTTAGTTTTTTTACTTGGTTTACGGTTTTTTTACATATTAGATTTAATTCTGAAGCTTGGTCAGAAAATTTTTGGTTATTAGGAATCATTTACTTGTGGAAATCAGAAAATCACTTTTCTAAAAATTTTTACGCAGGAATATTTCTGGGGTTAGCTTTTGTTTTTCGTTATCAATTAGCTTTTGCTATTTTGGGAGTTTTAGCTTGGATATTGATTTTCCATCAACAAAAATGGAAAATATTTTTAGCGTTAGCATTAGGAGGTGGTTTGAGTTTTATTTTATCTACTTTTCTGGATTCTTGGTTTTATGGTAAATGGGTAATAGCTCCCTACAATTATTTTTATCAGAATTTAATTCTAAAAAAAGCCGCAGGATTTGGTAGTGAACCTTGGTATTTCTTTTTTCAAGAATTATACATAAGTAAAACCTTCTTTTTAAACCTTGTTTACTTTTTAGCTTTTTTTTATTTCGTTGTTAAATACCCAAAACATCTTTTTGTATGGACAATGTTGCCTTTTATTGTTATTCATTTTGTGATTTCACATAAAGAGTTTAGATTTATTTTTCCTATAATGGGTTTTTTGCCCTATATTTTTATGAAATTTTGGGAATTTATAACTTCTATTGGAAATTTCCGATATTCTCAAAAAATTTTACAGCTTTTTTTCTTTCTGCATTTGTTTCCTTTAATCGTTACAGTTACTCAATATTTGCAACCCCATATTTTGGTTTATGAGTTTATATGGAAAAATTACTCTGTTACTGAACCTACAATTATTTTTTTTAATGACTTTAATCCTGATATGCCCTGTGATAAATATTCTAATCAAGATCCTAAAACACAATGCTTAAAGCATGAAATCTATTTAAAAAATACGAATATTTTCCCTTGGTTTTATTGCAATGGTGATTCTTTAGTTTTTCATGATAGTAAGTTTGAAAGAAATTTGATAGTATATTATTCATTTCGGGAAAAACAAAATATACCCAAAGAATACCAAAGAGTATATTCTTTTTATCCTGAATGGTTAATTCATTATTTTAATTTTGGTGACTGGGTAAGTAGAACCAGTTTTCTAGAAATTTATGAATACAAAAAACCCTAATCGTAATTGGTAGCTTCATTATTTGAAAAAGTGTAAGGAGTTAAATTGTTCCATTGGTTTGCCAATAAGTAAATTTACATAAACTTATGTGTCCTTTGTATATTATGCATCAATTACACTTTTTGTGAATAGCAATACTAAAAATATAGTTCTTGAAAAAGTAAATTGAACTTTTTTGATTAAAAAATTCTTTTAAAAATAGCAAATTTTTATTTATGCACACTCTAAAAACTGTTCAAAAATTGCCAATTTCTTTAAATGAAGCATGGGATTTCTTTTCTTCTCCTAAGAATCTTAAAATTATTACTCCTCCTTACATGGGCTTTGATATTACTTCTGGGGGAGAAAACAAAATGTATGCAGGACAAATTATTACTTACATTGTAAAACCTGTTTTGGGAATACCTATGGAATGGGTTACTGAAATTACCCATGTTCAAGAACCTTTTTATTTTGTTGATGAACAACGATTTGGTCCTTATTCTTTATGGCATCATAAACATTTTTTTAAAGAAATTCCTGGCGGCGTTGAAATGAGTGACTTGGTTCATTACAAAATTCCATTAGGACTTATTGGAAAAATTATGAATCAAATTTATATTAAAAATAAACTTAAAGAAATTTTTGATTATCGTTATCAAACACTTGAAAATATGTTTGGTAAGTTGTAATAATTTTTGACTATTTTTTAAATTTATAACAAAAAATCAAATAAATAGTTTTGATTTCTATACAAAAAATTTTTAAATTTTGAACATTTATCAATTAAAATAAATTTATTTTTACTTTTATATGTAACTTTTTTATTATGTATCACGTACAAATAAGTAGGAGGAATTACAAACATGAAATCTATAGTTTTACTCGCCCTTGCTTATTTTGTACAGTTAACAGCAATTTATAGCCAAACTGTGAATGCTTATGCTCAAGTAACCGCTATCAATGGTACCACTTTAACCTTAGCCAATGTAAATGAAGTATTTCATTCTTTTATTGAAGGTGAAAAAGTAATGATAATGCAAATGCAGGATAATGTTATCGGAACTAATACTAATAATAACGTAAATTTTGGGAATTTAGCTAATATTCAATCAGCAGGTTTATATGAAATTAGTACTATACAAGCTCGCCCTAATGCAACGACTGTGGTTTTAAATCAATTAGTCAATTCTTACAATATATGTAATAATTGCAGAGTGCAGTTAATTAGTTTTAGAAAACTTGGAAATCCGAATTTTACTACTACAGGAAATATAACCGGTTTACCTTGGAATGGAAACATTGGAGGTGTTGTTGCTTTTGAAGTTCAAGGTAATTTAATTTTAAATCATAACATTTTAGCTAATGGAATTGGATTTCGTGGCGGACAAAAATCTAATGATTGGAATACTAACCCTGGTTGTAGAGAAACTCCTTATATCGCTAATAATGCAAATTATGGATTTAAAGGAGAAGGCATTTATAGAGTTAACAATAATAATTACAGAAATTGCCGAGCTAGAGTTTTAAACGGTGGCGGCGGTGGTAATGACCATAATGGCGGTGGCGGCGGTGGTGGTAATTTTACACAAGGTGGACATGGAGGCTTTGGCTGGAATAGTGGTAATTACTGCCCTAATAGTGCAGGTGGAATTGGAGGATTAGAATTAAGTAGTGTAATTAACGTAAATCGTATTTTTATGGGTGGTGGCGGTGGTGGCGGACAACAAAATAATAGCGTAGGAACAGATGGTGGTAATGGTGGTGGAATAATTTATATCAAAGCACAAGCTATTCAAACCAATGGAATCGGTACTCGTTTTATTTCTGCTAATGGAATCAATACAGCTAATGGTGGTAATGATGCAACTGGTGGTGGTGGAGCAGGTGGTTCTATTATTCTTGATATTCCTTTTTATCAAATTGCAAATACTTGTCCTTTGTATGTTCAAACTAATGGTGGTAATACAGGCAATGTAGGGCATGCTCAATTTCATGGTGCAGGAGGTGCTGGTGCAAAAGGTCCTATTTTCTTTTATACTTTCTCTCAACCTCAAAATGTATTCCCAGAAGCCAATAACGGAAATCCCGGTTGTAATAACAATGCTAATCCTTGCATTTCATTTGGAGGAGAAGCTACTCCCGGTGATGCAATTTTTTATATTGGCAATAATATTACTTTATCCACCACTCAAATTTTCCTAAAAGCAACTTTGAATGAACAAAATCAAATAGTCTTAAATTGGAATTTATCTAATTCATCTGCAAATGCTCAAAAATTTATTGTCATGAAATCCACTAATAACCAAGAATGGACAGAAATTTACCAAACGGAATATTTATCTAATTTACTGAATTATACCTATAAAGATTCCAAACTCAATGAAAATACATTATATTACCAAGTAATTCTAATCGAAGCAGATGGAGAATTTCAATATTCTAATATTGCAAATTTATCAATTGATTTTGTGAATATTCATATTGCACCCAATCCATTTTATGACCAATTCCTAATTGAAGTATCAGAAGAAATTAAATTTTTAAAAATTTATGATATTCAAGGAAATCTTATCCAAAACTTTGAAAATCTCAACCAAAAACAAATTATTCTTCATACTGAAAATTATGCAAATGGAATGTATATTATAGAAGTTCACACAGAGCAACATCATTTCTTAAAGAAACTACTAAAAAAATGAATAATAGCCCTTCCATTAGGAAGGGTTTTTGATTTAATCATAAAAGATACTGCGGTTAAACTTAATTTATAATTGACCTCCTACCCCTTTAAATTTTTCAACAAATGCTACTAATTTTTGAAAAACTGTTTGTTTTTTGGTTAAAGGATTTCGAAGATTCTCAATAGCCAAAAAACTAAATTACATAAGGGAATAATATCATTAGCCCAATAATAGCCGAAAAAATAGCAGCAATTAAAACCGCAGCAGCAGCAACATCCTTG
The DNA here is from genome assembly GCA_938006875.1 of uncultured Bacteroidia bacterium. Classification (GTDB taxonomy): domain Bacteria; phylum Bacteroidota; class Bacteroidia; order J057; family CALLMJ01; genus CALLMJ01. The sequence continues at coordinate 8,769 of CALLMJ010000009.1, read as the reverse complement.
GCATTTTTTGCTTTTTCATGATAATTAGGTGATACTAAATCTACTATTTGTTCAATAGCAGTATTTACTGCTTCTAAACTCCATATACTTGCAATACAAATTAATAAAATTAACCATTCTGTTTTTGTAATGGAAAAATATAATCCAGCTATAATAACGGCTAAAGTAAAAACAAAATGAATTTTTGCATGGAATTGAGTTTTAAATAAAAATTTTAATCCTTGAAAAGCAAAAATAAAACTTTGGATTCTTTTTTTGAACATTTACAAATAACGCTCTAGTTCTGCTTCTGATTTTACCAAAACTTCACGGGGTTTAGAACCATTGGTAGGTCCTACAATACCTGCTTTTTCCATTTGGTCCATAATTCTTCCAGCGCGATTATAACCTAATTTGAGTCTTCTTTGAATTAAAGAAGTAGAACCATGTTGATGTTTTACAATTAAACGAGCGGCTTCTTCAAACATAGAATCACGCATGCCATTATCATCTTCATCATCAAAAGAAGCATCATCGTTATCCATTTTTACTTCTGGTAGCATATAAGCATCTGGATAGCCTCTTTGTTGGGAAATAAAATCTACAACTTGTTCTACTTCTTTGGTATCAATAAAAGGGTTTTGAATACGAATTAAATCTGAACTATTAGAAAAGAGTAAATCCCCTCTACCAATAAGTTGGTCTGCACCGTTAGTATCTAAAATGGTACGAGAATCTACTTTGGAAATCACTCTAAATGAAATTCTAGCAGGGAAGTTTGCTTTGATGATACCCGTAATTACATTTACTGAGGGTCTTTGTGTAGCAACCACTAAATGGATACCAATAGCTCTTGCTAACTGTGCTAATCTTGCAATGGGAGTTTCTACTTCTTTACCTGCTGTCATCATTAAATCTGCTAACTCATCAATAATCAAAACAATATAAGGTAAAAATCTATGCCCATGTTTAGGATTTAATTTTCTGTTGATGAACTTATTGTTGTATTCAGTGATATTTCTAACGCCAGCCATTTTGAGTAAATCATAACGATCATCCATTTCTTGGCATAAGCTGGTTAAAACTGCAACTACTTGTTTTACGTCTGTAATAATCGCATCTTCAAAATTGGGTAATTTGGCTAAAAAATGGTTTTCTAATTTTTGGAATAAAGAAAGTTCTACTTTTTTAGGATCAATTAAAACGAATTTAACTTGTGAAGGGTGTTTTTTGTATAAAATACTGGCAATGATACCATTCAAACCCACAGACTTTCCTTGACCTGTTGCACCTGCTACTAATAAATGAGGCATTTTAGTTAAATCGGCAATAAATACTTCATTAGAAATAGTTTTTCCAAGGACAATGGGTAATTCTGCTTTGGTATCTCTAAATTTTTCGGTTGCAATAACGCTTCTAAAAGGAACAATTTCTGGATTAGAGTTAGGGATTTCTATACCAATTGTACCTTTACCGGGCATAGGAGCAATAATACGAATCCCAAGAGCCGCTAAACTTAATGCAATATCATCTTCTAAACCTTTAATTTTTGAAATTTTTACGCCCGGGGCAGGTATAATCTCATATAAAGTTACTGTCGGACCTACAGTTGCTTTAATATGAGTAATTTCAATTTTGTAATCTTGTAAAGTTTTAACGATTTTATTTTTATTTTCTTCTAATTCTTCCCGATTTACTACAATATTTTTTGGAACCTCAATAGGAGAAAGTAAATCAATGGTAGGATATTGATAAGAAGATAAATCTTTGGTAGGGTCATACATTTCCCAATCCCCTACATCTTCACTATCTGTTAAAGTTTCTTGGTCTTCATTAGGTATAATTTTAACAAATTCTTCTTCATCTGTTTTACCGATATTCGTAAAAACCTCATCATTATTTAAAGCTAGAATGGGTAGTTCTTTAACTCCTTCTTCAATTTCAAAAGAAATTTCTCCTTTTTTTCTATTTTCAAAATGGGATTTTAAAGGTACTTCTAACTCAATACTATCGTCTTCTATATTTTGTAGTTGATGATTATTCTCTGTATTATTTTCTCTAATGTTAGAGTGGGAAGATTCAGAATTAGATTTCCATTCAGTATTGGAGGATTCTTCTTTTTTATATTCTACACCATCTTTCTTAAAAGCTATAATAAAATCCTCTTCTTTTTGGGTTACTTTTTCAGGGTTTTGAACTTGAGAAGTATCTTTGAATGATCCATTTTTGGAAGGTCTAGAAGTATTAAAATTTACAGAAGGAATCAGTTGAAATAAGTTTTTTGCCCATAAATATTGATTTTGTAAGTGATAACTCACAAATAAAACAGATACTATTAATAAAATAAATCCTAATCCTAAATTCCCAATAAATAAGGAGAACCATTCTGCAATAGTAAGACCAATGCTTCCCGCTATTTCAATAGATGCCCAATGAAAAACTAAGGTAAATAATCCTAAAAGAATAGATATAAAATAAAGGAAAAAGGTCATATAAAGGAAGCCTATGGTTAAACGGCTCCAGCCTTTATTAAAAAATACGACAACACTTAACCATATCAACCATATAGGAATAATTAAGCTAAAATAACCAAATCCATTAAAAATAAAAATATAAGACAATGAAGCACCGACTGCTCCCCCTATATTTCTGGAATATTTTGCTAATGTATTGAAATTTTGTTGGTATAATGATTGGTCTAATAAACCATTGTGAATAAAGGATATAAAACTTACTATCAAAAAAATACTTACAAAAAATAAAACTAAAGCTAACCATTTTCTGTGTTGTTCAGAAAATTTTAAATTCCAAGAAAAAAGATGATGAAGACCAAAATCAAAAGATTTGGAGCTTGATTTTTTGTTCTCTTCTTTATTTTTAAAAGAATTTTTGGAAACTTTTTTAGGCTTTTCCATAAAATACAAAATTAGAGTAAAACCTCAATACGAATTGGTAATTTTTGGATTTGTAATCCACTTGTGAATATCTTTTGAATTGAAGAAAATGTGGAAAATGTTATAATTAGAGACTTGTATGTCCAATATGCTTTGAGTATATTAAACTATTCCTGAAAACTGATAAAAAATTTCTAACGTTTAAAAGAGTAATGTATTATCTTACTATATCTTGGATTTTTATAATTAAATTTGCAATGGCTTAAAAATTTTTCTTAAATTCGTACCCAAATTGAAGTTCATGAAAAAATGGATTTTATTTGCTTTATTGCAAATTTGTTATGTAGTTTATAGTCAAGAATTTATGGAAGGAAGGGTGATTTTTAAATGGAAAAATTACCAAAATTCTCTCTCTGACATTCAAAATATTTTGGCTTCTCAAGTACCAATCTTAAAAAATATATCTATCCAAAAAGTTTTTCCTTATCATAAGCCTATTTTATTAGAACAAAATTCCCAAAAAGTGGACTTGTCCCAAATTTATGAAGTTTTTTTTGATAAACTATATCCTACAGAAATTGTTGTAAAACAATTATATAAAACGGGATTAGTGGTTTGGGCAGAGCCTCGTTATATTCATCATTTATTTTATGACCCTAATGACCCTGATACCGCTAATCAATACTGGATTAACAATATTCAAGCAAGGCTTGGTTGGAATATATCAAGAGGAGATACTAATATAAAAATTGCTATCGTAGATAATGGAATTCAATGGAACCATCCAGATTTAGTGGATAATGTAGCTTATAATTGGGCTGACCCTGTAAATGGTTTAGATGATGATAACGATGGTTTTGTGGATAATTTTCATGGTTGGGACTTAGTAGGCGCAGGAACTAATGGAGTTTTTACACCTGATAATGAACCAAATTCTACTTTGAGTAGCCTCCATCATGGTACAAGCGTAGCAGGTTTTTCTTCTGCTACCACCGATAACAATTTAGGAATTGCGGGTGTAGGATTTTTATGTAGATTTATGCCTATCAAAACCGCTGGTGAAGATTATGGAAATCAAATTATTGCTGGTTATGAGGGAGTGGTTTATGCCGCAGATAGAGGTTGCCAAATTATTAATTGTTCTTGGGGTAGTTCTTTTTATAGTTTTTTAGGTCAAGATGCTGTAAATTATGCGACTTATAATCGAAATTCAACAGTAATTGCAGCAGCAGGAAATAGTAATAATACCCAAAAATTATATCCAGCGGCGTATCCTGTGGTAGTTGCAGTGGGTGCTACGAATAGTGCAGATTTAAAGGGAAGTATTTCTTCTTATGGTCGTCATATTACTGTTATGGCTCCAGGAACCTCAAAAACCACCGCTTTCCAAGATACTTATACTCAATTAGCAGAAAATTATACCTCTTTTGCTTCTCCTATTGCCGCAGGAGTTGCTGCCTTAATTAAATCCAAAAATCCAAATTTTACCGCAGAACAAGTGGCTCAACAACTTCGTATTTCTTGTGATAATATTGATAACCTGAACCCCTCTTTTGCTGGGCTTCTCGGTAATGGACGTATAAACATGTTTAAAGCATTGAATATAACTTCTCCTGCTGTGCGTATTCAAAACTTGGTTTTAGTAGATGGTAATAATAATATTCCTCAAAGCGGAGATAGTATCAGAATTACAGGGGTATTCAAAAACTTTTTATCTCCTACTACCAATTTAACGGCAACCATCATTTCAAATGACCCCTACATAACCGTTCAAACTGCAACCAGAAATTTAGGAGCTATTCCAACTTTGGGTGTAAGAAGTAATACGCTTCCTTTTGTGATTAGAATTGCAAACAACGTTCCTGCCAATTATAATGCTTTTATTACCATTCAATATATAGACGGTGCCTATACGGATTTTGAATATTACGAGTTTGTAATCAACCCTACTTATGCTAATATTACCACCAATTACGTTCAAACTTCTATTATTGATAACGGAAAATTAGGTTTTGTAGATTATCCGAGTAATACTCTGGGTTTAGGTTGGTTATACGAAGGAAAGCAACATTTATTTGAAGGGGCAATTTTAATTGGTAGAAAAACGAATAATAGAATTTCTGATAATGTAAGAACTGGTGGGTTTGGGTCTTCTAATGACTTTGTTAATACGCAGCCCGTAGTTTTGAATATTCCAGGATTAGTAGCCAACCAAGAAGCACAAACTTCATTTAACGATAATGGTAATACAACCCCATTAAATTATTCAGTAAACCAAAAAAGTTGGGCTTTTGCAACAGATAAATTTATTATCCATCAAATAGCTATTCGTAACAACAATTTTACTATTCAAGATAGTGTTTATTTTGGTGTATTTGCAGATTTTGATATTGGAAATCCCAATAATAACCGCTCTGAATACGATACTACCACCCATATGGCTTATACTTACAGTTCCGACGCTAACTATCCTGAGTACGTCGGTATTGTGCATTTAACTTCTTCGCAATTTGGTACAGGTTGCTTTATTAAAGATGCTTATGCAGGAAATTTCACCTTTACAAAATCCAATAAACTTCTAGCCATTAGTTCAGGTACTGACTCATCTTCTGCAGGATTATCTGGTTCGGGTACAGATACTTATCAATTTTTATCCTCGGGTCCTATGGCAATTTTACCGTTGGATTCTGTTGTTACAGCGTACGCAATAGTTTCAGGAAATAGTTTGAATGAATTAAAACAGAACGCTCAACAAGCAAAATTAAAATATGAATGTATCATCAATGGTTCTAGTTTAACCGTAGATTTAGGACCCAACATTAGTAACTGCGGAATTGCAACTTTAGATGCAACTACTCCCGGTGCGGCTTCTTATTTATGGTCTAATAATGCTACAACTCCTACCATTCAAGTTAATGCAACGGGTACTTATACAGTAATAGTTTTTGACTCTTCGGGTTGTTCTAAATCCGATGATATTTTTGTAACTATTTTTAATCCTTTAAATATCAATTATTTCATTAACAAAGATAGTTTATCAACAGCTGATACTTTATTTTTTGCAGATAGCACACAAGGTGCTACTTCATGGATATGGAACTTTGGTAATGGTTTTGGTTCTACCAATCGCTCAGGGTTTTATCAGTACTCTACTCCCGGTACTTATACACTTACTTTAATCGTTTCTAATGGCACTTGTTCTGATACTTTAATAAGAACTATTGTAGTAAATCAAGCAGTTTCTAACGATATAATTTCTCAAAATCAAATTTTAATTTATCCTAATCCTACTCAAGGAAATGTTTATTTAGAGTCTATGAGTTTTATTGGAAATTTAGATATTGAATTATGGAATTTTCAAGGACAAAAAATTATAGAAAAAAATTGGAACACTCATCAAGCATTAATGCTTAGTTTGGAACATTTGGCGAAAGGATTATACCTATTAAAAGTAGAAAACGAAATTTATAAAATTGCAATTGAATAAAATGATTCAGGATTTAAAAGGACTTGGCGTAGCAATGGTTACTCCATTTAATGAAAAAAGAGAAATTGATTTTCAAGGTTTAGAGCGTTTAATCCAATTTTTAATAAAATCTCAAGTAGATTATTTGGTAGTAAATGGAACTACTGGGGAAAGCGTTACTTTATCTAATGAAGAAGTTAATGAGGTTTTACAATTTGTGATTGAGCATGCAGGTAAAATACCGGTTTGGATAGGATGTGGAGGAAACGATACTCAAAAACTTGCAAAAAAAATGGCCAAATTTGAGGCTGATTTTCAAATTAAAGGATTTTTATCGGTTTCTCCTTACTACAATAAACCCACACAAAAAGGTATTTTGGCTCATTACGAATATTTATCTAAATCTACCTCTAAACCTATCATTTTGTATAACATTCCTGGAAGAACTGCAAGTGAAATAAGTATAGAAACGATATTGCAATTATCAGAAATACAAAATATAGTAGCAATAAAAGATGCAGTAAATGACATCAATAAATCTATGCTTTTAGCTTCTCAAGTTCGGAAAGATTTTGCTTTACTGGCAGGAGATGATGCTATGGCTTTGCCCTTGTTAGCTTGTGGTTATCATGGTGTAATTTCTGTAATTGGCAATATAAAACCAGTAGAATTTAAAAAAATGATTGATTTTGCTTTCAATCAAGAATTAGAAAAAGCTCGTAAACTTCATTATGAAATGTTACCCTTAATGGTTTCTTTATTTAAAGAAGGAAATCCAGTTGGAGTAAAAGCATGTTTAGAAATCCTTGGAATCTGTGATAAATATGTAAGATTACCTTTAGTAGAAGCTTCAGAAAATCTTGTTTTGGAATTAAAAAAAAATTTTTTTTTGAATAAAACTGCAATGTTATAATCCTGAACAAATTTTTAAGAAAATTTGTTATTGACAACAGCAAAAAAATTATATTTTTGCGGCAAAATTAAAATAAAGAGAATATGTACTGGACACTAGAATTGGCTTCACATTTAGAAGATGCTCCATGGCCTGCAACAAAAGAAGAATTGATTGATTACGCTTTAAGAACAGGTTGCCCAATGGAGGTAGTAGAAAATTTGGAAGAGCTTCCAGATGATGATACTCCTTACGAAACCATTGAAGAGATATGGCCTGATTATCCAACTAAGGAGGATTTCCTCTTCAATGAAGATGAATATTAAGTTTTCTAATATTTTAGAAGTTTAAAAACATTGATTTCCGCCCTAATCTTATAATACGATTAGGGTTTTTTTTGTTCGTATATATCTAAAAAACTGATTTAGGTTTATCCAAGCCCATATAGAATGTAAATTGACAATATAGGGTCTGGAAGACACAAATTTTGCATAAATTCATTTGCTAAACTCTATTGCGTTATTTAGGATAAATAGATTGACGATGTTTAAAAATCTTTGTGTTTTTTTGTATTTAAGAAAAAAAATCATTTATCTTTGCTTGTTTAAAATGAAAATACGCTACATGTTGAGAAATATTATTTTTTATTTTAGTTTTTTTCTTATTTCTTGTTCTACATATGCATCTCATTACATGGGTCTAGATGTTTATTATGATTATTTGGGTAATCAACAATACCGAATTATTATAAAAGCTTATGGAGATTGTGCAAGTACATTGGGAGTTGACCTCTTACCAAATGCAGGAGGTTTGATGTTTAATTTGGTGGGGCAGGGGGGAAGTTGTTCTCAACCCACTCAAATTGGTGCCTGGCAATTGCTTTCTTATCAAGAAGTTACTCCTATTTGCCCGGGTTATCCCACAAAATGTAATACTTCTGGTGCTTCATTAGATGGTGTAAGAGAAGCGGTTTTTCAAGGTATATTTGATTTTTCAGGTGTTAATTGTACAATTTATAATATTGAAGTTTCACAATGTTGTAGAAATAATGCTATTACTAATGTTACCCAGCCTGGCTTAAGGTATATTTACTCCAATGTAGCCACAATTGATTTAACTCAACCTAATTCTTCTCCTAGATTTTTACAATTACCCACTCCTTATATATGCTACGGTCAGGAATTTAGTTTTAATCAAGGAGCAGTGGATCCTGATGGGGATTCCTTAGTCTATAGAATAGATTTTTGCCATGGTGGTACTACGGCAGGAACTCAAGGAAATCCTGTTACATATGTTTTACCAGCAACCAATACTGCACCCATCATTTCTAATCCTCCTATGTTTATTAACCCAACAACAGGTGATATTTTTATTACCCCTAGTGCAATCCAAACTTCTATTATGTGTGTTTTTGTTGATGAATACAGAAATGGAAATTTAATAGGAACAATAGTTAGAGATATTCAAGTAAAAGTAATTAATTGCGGTGCAAATCATGTACCTCAACTTACTGGTATAACAGAAGACCCTAACCAACC
>CALLMJ010000008.1 GCA_938006875.1 uncultured Bacteroidia bacterium | reverse complement strand
TTTTCTACAAATTCACTTTTCTTCTCTATAATCCGTTTCTCTATTAAATCCTTGTAATTCCTTTCTACCTTGATACAAGCAGAATCAATTTCTGGTATTGTAAAACCTAATATGTAAATCGTGGTTATCGGTAAAACTTGTTTTTCGTTATCTATGTAATCCTCTTTTTTGTATTGCTCCGCCAGATAATTCCGAAAACGCATTAAATCAATGTAATTCCTTGCTTTTTGAATTTCAATTAATACTTTCTTGGTTTCTCCTGCTTCGGTTTTGATGGTAGCAATAAAATCTAAACGGAATACCGCTAATCCCGCCAATTCATTTACATAAGTAAACTCTTGAGGTTTAAATTCTATTTTTTCGATGTTTTCATCTAAAAGAGTACTAATAAAAAACTTAGCAACTCTTTCATTTTCCATTAATCTTTTAAATACTACGTCATAAATCGGATTAGCAATAACCATAATGCAAAAAAAAAAGGAAAACTATTTTTTGTCTTTACATTTCAGATGTACTCTTAAATTTATTTACTCAGGAATTCTGCAAACCATTTACCAGAGTCCTTAATATATCTTTTTTGTGTTTTAAAATCTACATAAACTAAACCAAATCTCGGTTTAAAGCCTTCAGCCCATTCAAAATTATCGGTAAAAGTCCAAATAAAGTAACCATTTACAGGGATACCTTCCTTTTTGGCTCTTAATACTTGTTTTAAAACATCTTGTATATATTTTTTTCTTTTATCGTCTTTTACTCTGCCATTTTCTAGGACATCAGGAAACGAAGCACCACTTTCAGTTATAATAATGTTTTTAATTTCAGGATAAGAAGCATAGATTTTTAACATTTGATAAACACTTTCAGGATAGACCTCCCAACCCATTTCCGTTGTTTCTACACCTCTTTTTTCGGGTTTTACTTGATTTGCCCAAATCACAGGTCTAAGAAGACTATATTTTACTACTTCACGAGTATAATTTTGTAAACCTACAAAGTTTAAATCAAATTTAAGTTTTTCTTCATCTTCGGGTTTCATAAACTTTTTAATACGCTTTAAAGCGGGAAAGTCTTTAAAAGGGTAACCTCTTCCCATCACAGCCTCTAAGAAAAATTTATTCATTACAGCTTCAATTCTTCTAGCAGATTTTTGATGTTTCTTTTTAGGCTTAAATGGTTCAATATATGAACAAGAAAAGGTAGAACCAATATTAGCTTCGGGAAAAATTTCACGAATAGTTCTTCCGCCTTCTGCTAAAGCCATAGCAGTATGATGAGATGCTTTTAGAAACTTATCAACTCCTTTTTTACCGGGTGCATGAATCCCTAACATATACCCTAAAGCTGTAAAAGCAGTGGGTTCATTCATGATCATCCAGTTTTTTACTTTACCTTTAAATTCTGATACACATAACTTTACATACTCTTTAAACCATTGTATGACTTCACGATTAGTCCAACCGCCTTGATCTTCCAATACTTGAGGCAAATCCCAGTGATACAAAGTTACCCAAGGTTCTATTCCTCTTTCAATACAAGCGTCTATTACTTTATGATAAAATTCTAATCCTTTTTTGTTGATTTCTCCGGTTCCTTTGGGTAAAATTCTTGACCACGAAAATGAAAATCGGAATATAGGGATATTTAATTGTTTGAGTAAATCTAAATCTTGTTCATAAAGATGATAAAAATCAGTAGCTATGTTACCATTTTCACCGGTTTTAATTTTTCCTTTGGTATTAGAAAAAGTATCCCAAACGGATAAACCTTTACCATCTTCTTGATAAGCTCCTTCAATTTGATAAGCGGCAGTAGCTACTCCCCACAAAAAGCCTGAACCAAAATCTGAACGCTTTAATTCGTCATTGAAAATTTTATCTTTACTTAATAAGCTTGTCCAAGGGCTTATAGTAGAAATAGCAGCAAACGCTAATCCTGACTTTAAAAAATCTCTCCTTTCCATGACCTCAAAAATACAGTAATTTATATTTAATTCGTTCAAAAAAAATTGAAAAATAAATCTAATAAAGAAATTAGAAATCGCAATCAAAGATTGTGGATAAAAACGTGAGAGATGCGAAGGGCACAATTCGATAATAATCATTGACCACCAAGTGGCGCTGCCTTTTGATGCTGAGTTTAACGAAGCAGAAAAAAGATTACGATATATTGAGTTCACCAAAATGCTGGAATGAAGTAGAACCCACTTCGGTAAGCTCAGTGTAAACGTAGCAGTTCGACCCGCAGAGTAGTAAGGGGCACGCCCAAAATTATTATAATTTAACTTCTTTAAAATTTCTACACACTTTGAATTTTTTTAAATTTTAAAACTTATGAATAAGTTTATAAAAGTTCAATATTTTTGTTTTGTATTTTTGCAATTATGCAGAGATACGGGTTTATTGGGCTTTTATTGATAATGACTTATTTTTATGGACTTTCTCAATCCCAGTTTACAGAAAAAGGTTATGCAACTTATTATTCCGATATTTTTCATGGACGTAAAACCGCAAGTGGGCAAGTTTATAATAAAAATGAAATGGTCTGTGCTCATAAAAAATTGCCTTTCAATTCCTATTTAAAGGTTACCAATTTATCGAATCAAAAATCTGTAATTGTGAAAGTCATTGATAGAGGTCCTTTCGGTGGTAATGGTTATATAATTGATTTGTCCCGTGCAGCAGCAAAAGAACTGGATATGATTCAAGCAGGCGTTGCTAGAGTTTCTATTGAACTCATTCCAAAGCCAGAAAAAGAAAACAACCCATCAGAAAGTTTAAACACAAAAAAAGATACTGACGAAACTACAAAAAAAGACACTCTAAAAGAATTTAAAGTTGAGAAATGGCAAACTATCCCTGGATTATATGATTACGAGGGTAAACCTCAAAAAAATACTTTTCCTTATGGTATCCAAATTGGTTATTATCAAAATCTACAATCCGCATTAAAAACCATGAAATCGGTTTTAGATTCTGGATATAGAAAGGTTTTTATTCAAGTAGTGCAAAAAAAAGAACAGTTTTTTTATAGAATTATATTAGGAAATTATGAAAATGAACAAGTTACAAGAAAAAATATTTCTGAAATTAAGAAAAAAGGGTTAAATGGTATCATTTATAGATTTTAAACTCAAGAGGCTTATTGGATTTAGGAAATATCAATTATGGATTTTAATGCTAACTCAATTTTTCTCATTTTATAAAAATTATTTTTATTGATTATTTGTTTATAATTTTGCCAAAAACTTATAAGTATAATGCAAAATCATTCATTTTACGATTTTTCACGTCGCCATATAGCACCGAATGAAAAAGATACTCAATCTATGCTCCAAACCATTGGAGTTAGTTCTTTAGAAGAACTCATTGATAAAACTGTTCCTTCTAATATACGTTTAAAAAAACAACCGTTATTATCTTCTCCATTAACGGAATATGAAATGCTTCAAAAACTTCGCTCTTTGGCAAATATGAACCTAGTTTTTAAGTCTTATATTGGAATGGGTTATTATGGTACTATCACACCAACGGTAATACAAAGAAATATTTTAGAAAATCCGGGCTGGTACACACAATATACTCCCTATCAAGCAGAAATAGCACAAGGTCGTTTAGAAGCTCTATTGAATTTTCAAACAATGGTTTCCGACTTAACCGGGCTTCCTATTGCTAATGCTTCATTATTAGATGAGCCTACAGCTGCTGCGGAAGCAATGACGATGATTTACGGTCAGTCTCGTTCCAAAAAGAAAGGTAATATATTTTTTGTTTCAGAAACTGCCCACCCTCAAACTATAGATGTATTAAAAACTCGTGCAGAAGCTGTTGATATCCAAATTCAAATTGGAAATGTATTAGATATTGATACACAAAATAATGAATATTTTGGTTGTTTAATCCAATATCCTGATACAAATGGTTCTGTTCAAGATTATTCAGAAATTATCAAAAATTTAAAATCTTCAGGGATTTATATCGTAATGGCAACGGATTTAATGGCTTTGTCATTATTAAAATCTCCTGGAGAGTTAGGTGCTGATGTTGCTATGGGTTCTACTCAGAGGTTTGGAGTTCCTATGGGTTATGGGGGTCCTCATGCTGCATTTTTTGCTACCGCAGATGAATTTAAAAGAGTACTTCCTGGAAGAATTATAGGGGTTTCTATTGATGCTAATGGTAAATATGCTTTAAGAATGGCTCTGCAAACCCGTGAACAACATATCCGACGTGAAAAAGCCACTTCTAATATTTGTACTTCTCAAGTACTCTTAGCAATTATAGCCTCTATGTATGCTGTTTATCATGGAAAAGAAGGCATTCATTTTATAGCTTCTAATATTCATAAAAAAGCTCAAATACTTTTAAAAGCATTACAGCAACTCGGTTTATATCAAGAACATAATCATTTCTTTGATACTCTAAAAATTGAATTTACGGATAATGCAGGTATTAAGTGCGATATTTTAAAATTGGAATCCCAAAAAGAAAAAATCAATTTCCGTTATTTTGATGACTTTTCTGTGGGAATATCCATAGATGAAACTACTAGTTTAGAAGATTTAGATTTGATTGTTAAAGTATTTTCTAGATGCTTAGATGAAGTAAAAGATATTCCCAATGTTTATGCCATTGCGAATGAAGTGAAATGGGATATACCTCAATTTGCAAAAAGAACTACCACTTATTTAGAAAATCCTATTTTCAATACTTATCATTCTGAGCATCAAATATTAAGGTATATCAAAAGTTTAGAAAAGAAAGATTTAAGTTTAACTACTTCCATGATTTCTTTGGGTTCATGTACTATGAAGTTGAATGCAACCACTGAAATGATGGCAATAACATGGCCTGAATTTGCTAATATACATCCATATGTTCCTAAAAATCAAGCAAATGGTTATCACACAATGTTTTTAGAATTAGAAAGATTGCTAACCCAAATTACGGGATTTGCAGGGGTTTCTTTTCAACCGAACTCTGGTGCTCAAGGAGAATATACAGGACTATTAGTTATTCGTGCTTACTTAAAAGATAAAGGGGAAGGTCATAGAAATATTATGTTAATTCCTGCATCAGCTCATGGAACTAATCCAGCATCTGCAGTAATGGCAGGTTTTCAAGTAGTAGTAGTAAAATGCGATGAAAATGGGAATATAGATTTTGAAAATCTCCAACAATTAGCAGACCAACACAAAGACCATCTTGCGGGTTTAATGGTAACTTACCCATCTACTCATGGAGTATTTGAAGAAAGTATTCAAGATGTATGTTCATTAATTCATGCTTACGGAGGTCAAGTTTATATGGACGGTGCTAATATGAATGCACAAGTTGGATTAACTTCTCCTGCTATGATTGGTGCAGATGTTTGCCATTTGAATTTACATAAAACTTTTTGTATTCCTCATGGTGGTGGCGGTCCGGGTATGGGTCCTATTTGTGTAGCCAAACATTTAGTTCCTTTTTTACCCAAAACGGTATTTGATAGAAAACCTAACGATAAAAATATTTCTGCTGTATCAGCTTCTCAATATTCCTCAGCTTTAATTTTATTAATTTCTTATGCTTATATCTGCATGATGGGTGAAAAAGGATTAACAAATGCAACAAAATACGCTATCTTAAACGCAAATTACATGATGAAGCGTTTAGAGCCTTATTTCAAAGTACTCTACAAAGGTTCTAATGGTTTTTGCGCGCATGAATTTATTCTTGATTTACGTTCTTATAAGCATACTTGTAATATTGAAGTAGAAGACGTAGCAAAAAGATTAATGGATTACGGCTTTCATGCTCCTACAGTATCCTTCCCTGTACCCGGTACTTTAATGATAGAGCCAACAGAATCCGAACCTAAAGAGGAATTGGATAGATTTTGTGATGCTTTAATTAGTATTTACCATGAAATCCAGGAAGTACAAGAAGGAAAAGCCGATAAAATAGATAATGTACTAAAAAATGCTCCTCATACTGCCGAAATGTTAACCGCAGATATTTGGAAACATTCATATACACGTGAAAAAGCTGCATATCCGCTTCCTTATGTAAAACAAAATAAATTTTGGCCTTCTGTTGCTCGTGTAAATAATACTCATGGAGACAGAAACTTGATTTGTATATGCCCTCCTATGGAGTCTTATATGTAACTTCAATCTAAATAAATTACGTTTAGTTAGCGCAGCGTACAGAAATTGGTCATTGAGAATAGCTTACTGAAATGAGAGTGTTCAGCAAGTTAGTTAATCCTGTGCAGTGTACATAAAAGACTATGGCTTCGGTACGTTTACGCCAACTCGGCCAGCTTTGAGTAGGCTCATTAATCCTATAGCCAAGTGAATGCAAGAAACGATTGTGGTATGGTAATTTTTTTATTTAATTATTTACTGATGGTAAAGCAATGTACCAATCTTTATTGAATTCATATTGAGGAGGTAATTGACCTAATTGCCACCCCGTTGCAGTAGTTTCCCAAAAATAATATTTCTTTCCTTTGTATTTTAAGGCTTTTCCTTGCGAAGGTAAGTTTAAACCTATCATTGAATGAATAGAACAATTTAAAATCACAACATCATAACCAAAATGTGATAATATGCTATAAATGGTTAAGGTTCTTGTATCACAATCTCCACGAATAGAATGTAAAAATTCTAATGGGCTTAAAAAACCAAATTTAATATTTTCTACCAAAGGCCCTTTTTTATTTTCAATATAATCACGAATAAATCCTCCGTTGTTTATGGCTTCTTCTTTTGAGGTTGAAAGAATTAAAGTGTAAGGAATACTTTGTATAAATGAAACAACTACATTCGCAAAGTCTTGATAATCTAATTCTTTTTCTACACGGATTTTTTCAAAATAATCATAAATAAATTGCATTTGGGTAGTATCAAATTTTACGATTTGTGAATACACATTTCTCCAATATTTTTGGTTATCATAATTATATTCAACATAAAGTTGGTTTCTATTATAACTAGCTTCACAAACGATTCCATTTTTGACTTCAATGGTCTGTGAATAGGTATGATTATTGTAATCTTTCCAAAAACGTGTATAATTAGAAACAGGAACTTGTGCGATACAATCTTTGATGATCTTTAATTTGTTGCTTTCTGTGTATTGCTTTTCATTGTTTATATTTAAATGTTCTTCGAGTTGGTGAAAAGTAGAATCAGTAAATGGATTGGTATTATTTTTATCGTAATCTGTATCATAAAATTGGCTATCTTCAGGTAAGAAAATTGCAATAACAAAAATGAAGCAAAATAGAATGAACATCCATTTGAATACCGTAACAATAATAAACCAAGCAAGTTGAAAAACGGTTTTAATCAGCTGAAACAATATCATAAGTTAACTGAATGTTTTGAATTTGAGGAAATTCTAAACTTAAAGGTTCTAAAATACCTTTATAGACGGTCATTCCTAAATAAGGACATTGATAACAAGCACCATCAGGACGTAAAAATAAAATTCCGTTATGGATTTTAACCGCTTGAAACTCTCCACCATGAATCCATGTAGCTTTTTTAATAAACTTATCTAACCATTCTTGAATAGCCATTAATTCCTTATCTTCTGATACGTATTCATAAGTGTTAATGTTTAATGGAAAAGGAATTTTACTGAGTAAATTTTGAATTTCATGTGTTTTGTCTGCCCAAGGTGATAAATGAGAATCTAGTTTTTTTTCAAGAGGTTGGTGAATAAAAACTACAAAATTTTGAGCTATATAGATTTGCTGTAAATATCCTAAATTCCAAAAAGGTTCTAACCAATTTTCTGTAGAATGATGATTAATATCAAAAATTAAAGCTTCTTTTTGTAAAAAAGGCTCTCTAAAAACACACTTAATAGCCAATGGATTAGGGCTTTGCTCAATAAATAAAAATGTATTCATGAAATAGAGGAACAAGTAATCAAAATTTCTTTTTTTTGATTTTGTAGTTTCAGGATTATACGATAATTCATATCGGGAATAATCCATTCTTGATTACCGAAAGTTCCATCAAAAACACCATATAATTTTTGGAAATGATTTTCAAAGGATTTATAAGTTTCAATGGCTTGTTTTTCTTGGTTAAAATGAATATTAGCAGAAAAAGAAATAACTTTAAAAGTTGTATCTTCAATATTTTTAAAATAAGAAATTTCTACAAAGGTGTTGGGGTCTAAATAAAATTGATAAGCAAGCCCAGCTTCATCTTCAAATTTTAAAGGTAAAGTTTCAATTGATTTAATTTCTTGAATAGAATGGTTTATAAATTGAGTTCTTAATTGTTGATTATCAAAATATAATATTTTCTTAACCCAGTCATTTTGATTAGATGTTTCACAAGCAGATAATATATAAAGCAAAATTATACTTTGCACCCAAATTTTATCCCAATTTTTTTTGAATGTGCTTTGCTTTTTCATGCTTAAAATCTATCACAAAGTTATAAAAAATTTTGCTTTTTCATTAAAAAACAACATTTTTTTATGAAAATCATTTCTAATAAAAGAAGTCATTTTAAAAAGTATGAAATTTTTTTTTATTGGTTCATAAATTTGCATATATTTGCAGCCAAATTTAAAGTTTTTATAACAATGAAAAAGATTTTATTTCTTTTAGCTTTTGGTTTAAGTTATGCGGTTAATGCTCAACAAGGTTTACATGTAGGGATTGTTGGAGGTCCACAAAGTACTTGGTTATTTAATGAACATGATTCTAACGAAGGTCCCAACTTGGATTATCAACCCAAATGGGGTGCTAATTTTGGGCTACGTTTAGGGTATCATTTTACGGATTTCGTCGGTATTGAGTCAGGATTAGCGTTTTCTACTCGTGGCCAAAAATACAAAGGTGAGTTAGATTATTCTCCTTATGTTAGCCCTAATCAAAAAGCTGATTTAACTGCTAGTACGAAATTAAATTATTTACAAATTCCATTTTTATTCAGTACAGGTTCTGAACCTTCATCAACTTCTGGATTTAGATTTTACACAGGTCCTCAATTGATGTTTTTAATGAACTCAAAAGATGAAATTACTATCAAAAACCGTGTAACCAATATTGAAACAAAAGGGACTATCAATTTTGATGAATACGAAACCACAACAACAAATCCTAATCTTTCACCAATAACAAAAGGAAAATATTCTGATTCCCCCTATACTAAATTTCAATTAGCTTGGGTTTTAGGTTTTGGTACAGCTTTCAAAATTGCTGATAACATGTATTTAGATATGACTTTCCGTTTTGATTATGCTTTTGGCGACGCAGAAAATAAAGAAGTAATAGAAATTGAATCTAATGGTACTCCTATCATTACTAATCAACCTAAAATTTGGGATAATTTAGAGTCCAAATTTAAAAGTACATCTAACCCTAATGCACCCAAAAGACCTTCTACTATGAATGTTGCAGGTGGTATAAATTTTGGTTTTACTTATGTTTTAGGAAGTAAGTAGTTTAAAAGAATATTCATTTCATAAAAAACGCCTCTTAAAAATTTTTTAAGAGGCGTTTTTGGTTTTGAATGCTGTTTAAGTAAACAGTTATTTTTTTCTGATTAAGAATAGCCCATCACGAATAGGTAAAATAATTTTATCAACTCTTTCATCGGAAGCTACGTAATCATTAAATTCACGAAGTGCGTTTGTGGTTTTGTCGTCAAATTTAGCATCAACAACTTGACCACTCCAAAGTACATTATCCGTGATTAACAAACCTCCTGAACGTAATTTGGGTAAAAGAACCTCGTAGTAATCTAAATAACGCATTTTATCGGCGTCCAAAAAGATGAGGTCAAAATCATGTTCTAGATGAGGAATAATATCTAAAGCGTTCCCTATTTTTTGTTCAACTAAATGCCCTAATTCCGATAAATCAAAATATTTTTGTGAGTAAATTTCTAATTCAGGGTCAACCTCAATAGTAATTACTTTGCCATCTATTTGAAGACCTTCTGCTAAACATAAACTGGCATAACCTGTGTAAGTACCCACTTCAAGAATGAATTTGGGTTGAACTAATTTAGATAAGAAACTCAATAATCTTCCTTGATAATTTCCTGAAATCATTCTAGGAAACATTGTTTTTTGGTGAGTTTCTTTGTTAAGTTCAGAAAGTAAAAAGGGCTCTTTGTCTGTATAATTTTCCACGTATGATTGTATTTCTTCTGCAATGATTCTCATTTTTTAGTTATGTTGTAGTGTTTACTAATTAGTACGTAAAATTACTTATAAAAGTTATAAAGATGCAAATTTATTTTATAATATTTTGATTATCACTAAAAAAAATAATTAAGGATTGTCTTGAACGGGAGCCATTTGCATGTCTAATCTTTGGGATTTTTGAATTCTGTCTTTAATTTCCCAAATACGGTTGTTATATCTGGATTTGGGATGTCTTTCATAAGCTTTTTTTGCCCAGGATTCAGCGACATCAAAATTTCCCATTGCTTCAGCCGCAATAGACATATTATAACATGCTTTTGCAGCATTTTTAGGGTCAGGGTCTTCTGTAGCTTTAATCCAAAGTTCTGCGGCTTCGCTCCAATAACCAAACCTTGCTTTGTTTGCACCTTGCCTAATATTTTGATTTTTTGTTTTTGCATAGAAAGAACGAGTAATCCAGACATAATGAGGAGCAATTCTCGTAGCATAATCAAAACCTGCACGGTTGCCTACTCTGGGAACTAAATCCATTGCATTAGGAATACCAGCAAAAGCAGCACCTTCCGTAGAAGCTGTATTATCAAAGCCCATTTCTGTTAACATTTGATGCTCGTCAATTAATTTGGTTCCTGTTGCATCATAAACTCTCCAACCTGCGTTGATTCTTATCCATTTAGTAGCTCTAAAACTTACATCAATTACTTCTTTTCCATTAACTGTTCTTTTACTTTCTATTCTTTTTATCCTTCTTGAAACATCATGATCAAAGGCTTCTAATGTAATTAAAGCGTCAGCAGAATATTGGTCGCATATTTTTTTTACTTCATTGGGGTCTAATGGATTAGGAAAAAAACCTGTACCAGAACCTTTTAATTCGTAAGGTACAAAAATAACTTTTACTCTCGGGCTTTCAGAAAGCTTTCTTTGTAATCCTTCAACTGCTGCTCTAGAACCCACTAAATCTGTTCCTATCATTTCTCCAGTTAGCAAACCTTCCACAAAATTCAAAACCTTGTCTTTGGTTCTATCGGGTTTATAGCGGTTAATTACTGCAATAGTTTTTATGTCTGCAGGTAATGTAATTTTCCCAGGTTCTAATGCCTGAAAACTTATAGACCTTGTTCCACAAGAACTGATAATAAATGCTGTTAAAAGCAAAAAAATAATATTTTTTTTCATGAAAATTAAATTAAAAATTAAGAATACTCAAAATTAGTACCAAATTATTTCATCTTTATTACTTTTTTGGCAGCCTCAACAATATCAAGGACATCTAGATGATATTCTTTTAATAAATCCATAGGAGTACCACTTTGACCAAAAGAATCATTAACAGCTATAAATTCTATAGGTGATGGCAAGTGTTGAGCCAAAACTTGAGCAATAGAATCCCCAAGGCCTCCATTTTTTTGATGTTCTTCTGCTGTAACTACGCATTGAGTTTTTGATACTGATTTTAAAATAGCTTCTTTATCTAAAGGTTTAATGGTGTGAATATTAATCACTTCAGCAGAAATATTTTGTTCATGCAAAATTTCAGCAGCTTTTACTGCATTCCATACCAAATGACCACAAGCAAAAATGGTTACATCAGTACCTTCCAATAAAATTTGAGCTTTTCCAATTTGGAAAGTAGGGTCATTTTCGGGTAAGAATACAGGCCATGAAGGTCTTCCAAAACGTAGATAAACAGGTCCTAAAATATCCGCAATAGCCATTGTAGCTTGCTTGGTTTGATTATAATCAGCAGGAACTACAACGGTCATGTGTGGTAACATTTTCATTAATCCAATATCTTCCAAGATCTGGTGAGTAGCACCGTCTTCACCCAGAGTTAAGCCTGCATGAGAAGCACAAATTTTTACATTTTTTTGAGAATAAGCAATAGATTGGCGAATTTGATCATATACTCTTCCCGTTGAAAAATTTGCAAAAGTTCCTGTAAATGGTATTAATCCTGAAGTTGCCATACCCGCCGCAACCCCCATCATATTTGCTTCTGCAATTCCACACTGAAAAAATCTATTAGGAAATTGTTTTTGAAATGCATTCATTTTTAAAGAACCCGTTAAATCTGCACATAATCCTACTACTTTTTCATTTTTTTTGCCTAATTCTAATAATCCATCTCCAAAACCAGAGCGTGTATCTTTTTTGGTTGTAAACTCAAACTTCTTCATAATGACTGAATGGCAAAGTTATGAATTTTTTATACAAGCATAAAAGTTATTTTTAACTAAATAAATTTTTTAAAATCCATAGAATTAATAAAAATAAAATTTCTCCCAAAACAACTTTTCAAGAACTAAATTAAAATTAAATATGTTATAAAAAATTGGAATACAATTTTATGAAAAAAGTTCTAAGGTTTTTAATCGTGATTTACTTATACTCATGCTCTGGTAATCAACAGGCAAACAATGAACAAAAGGAACATGACCGCTATGATGCATCCATTGCAGAAAAAATAGCAGTATTTCAAGTACTTAATGCTCCGGACTCGATTGCAAGGCTTGACGAACCAATAGTTAATTTAGGTTATCATTTATATCATGACACCCGATTATCCATGAAAGGAAACAATAGTTGTAATTCTTGCCATAATTTGAATACTTTTGGAGTGGATAATTTATCTACATCACCTGGTGATGAAGGCAAAAATGGAGAAAGAAATTCTCCTACCACTTTAAATGCCGCTCTTCATGCTTTTCAATTTTGGGATGGAAGAGCAAAAGATGTAGAAGAACAAGCTGGTATGCCTATACTAAATCCTGTAGAAATGAATATCCCCAATAAACAGTTTTTAGTTGATCGTTTAAAAAAAATACCTTTATATCAAGATTTATTTAAAAAGGCATTTCCAGATTCTAAAGACCCCATTACTTATGAAAACTTACAAAAAGCTATTGGTGCTTTTGAAAGAAAATTAATTACTCCATCACGTTTTGATAAATATCTTGCAGGCGATAAATCTGCTTTAACTTTACAAGAAAAAAAAGGATTAGTAGCTTTCACTACCAATGGTTGCACTCAATGCCATTCTGGAGCTTTATTAGGTGGAAATCAATACCAAAAATTTGGAGTTTATTCGAATTATTGGGAACATACTGGTAGCAAAAAAATTGATGAAGGTAAATATGTAGTTACCAAAGATACGAATGATAAATATATATTTAAAGTTCCATCTTTAAGAAATATTGAAAAAACGGGTCCTTATTTTCATGATGGTTCTATTTCTAGTTTAGATTCTGCTGTAAAAATTATGGGTAGAGTTCAACTAGGAAGACAAATAGATGACGAAGATACCCGTAATATAGTAGCTTTCTTAAAAACTCTAACTTCTGACATTCCTAATGAATACAAAAAGACCCCTTCTTTTAATTAATTCAAAATCAATTTTTTATAATAGAATTTAGAATAATCATTAAAATTGCTTTTTAGATTGTAAGTTTTTTTTGACCCTAAAAATGTTATTTTTGCGAGCATATTCGTAATTCAATTATATTGCTTGCTAAAAATCCTAAAATGTTTTTTGTTAAAAAGTTAACTTTTTTTAATCCGTTGAGTTTTTCTTTTATTTGGTTATGCTTTTTGATTTTTCTTACTTTATTTGCTAATTTTATTGCAAATGATAAACCTTTATATGCCCAATACCATAAAAAATCTTACTATCCTGCTTTTTATGATATTTTATATAACTTAAAATTGTATCAATGGGATAATGAATTAATTAACAAAGATTGGAAGAAATTAGAGTTGGAAAATGATATATGGGCTTTTATACCCTTTTCAGCAGAACAATTAGATATGGAAAATTCTCCTGCAAGCCCCCCTTTTTCTGTATTAAAAATCAAAGAAAAAAAGTTTTATCATTATTTAGGTACTGATGAATTAGGTCGAGATATAGCAAGTGGTTTAATTTATGGAACTCGTTATGCAATGATAATAAGTTTTTTAGCTACTTTTTTGGCCACTATTTTTGGAGTTTTAATGGGATCTATTGCTGGTTTCTGGGGTGATTATGATTTTAAAATAAGCCGTTATTCGTTATTTATTTTCTTAACTATTGGATTTTGGGCATTTTTTATGAGTTTTTACGCGCGTTCCTATACCTTAACTGATGCACTGTCTCAAAATTTTTATTTATTTTTATGGGAAATTCTGAAAAGTATTTTACTTTGTTTTTCTATAATCTTATTATTCTGGAAACTCTTTTCATTTTTAAGAAATCGTTTTAGTTTTTTTGCTCACCAAATTGCTATCCCATTGGATATAATCATTTCTCGTTTAATAGAAATTAAACTTTCTATTCCTGTTTTTTTGTTAGTTATTATTATAACAGCGATAGCAAAACCTAGTTTACTTTTATTAGTTTCCATTATTGCATTTGGTCAATGGACAATATTTGCTCGTTTAATTCGTGCAGAAATTTTAAAAATTAAAAATTTAGATTATGTATTCTCTGCAAAAAATCAAGGTTTTTCTTCATTTAATATACTTATAAAACATGTAATTCCTAACGCATTACCACCAATTTGGGTTTCTATATCTTTTGCTATTGCTGCTGCAATACTTATAGAGTCCGCTTTAAGTTTTTTAGGTCTTGGAGTAAATTACATTTCGTGGGGTTCTCTATTAAAATCAGGTAGAAGCGATTTGAACGCTTGGTGGTTAATAGTTTTTCCAGGTCTTATGATATTTTTTACTATATTTGCTTTAAATAATTTGAGTGATCAATTAAGGAAAAAACTGAATCCTAAAAATTTATGAGAATTCCTTCTAATACCATAGAAAATGTAATTCAAACTTCAACAGCCAATATAGTTGAAGTGATTAGTGATTATGTTGAATTAAAAAAAAAAGGACACACCTGGTGGGGTTTATCTCCTTTTAAAACAGAAAAAACTCCTTCATTTGCAGTTTCCCCTTCAAAAGGTATTTATAAATGCTTTTCTACGGGTAAAGGTGGAGGAGTAGTAAATTTTATTATGGAAATGGAAGGTATATCTTTTCAAGAGGCTATCATTCAATTAGCAAAAAAATTTAATATCACAATAGAACTTGAAAATACTCCTTATAATCCTGATGATACTGCAAAAAAAGATAGCATTTTTATTTTAAATGATTTTGCTAATCAATACTTTTTATCTGAATTTGAAAAATCTAATCTTTCACAGGGTTATTTGGAAAAAAGAGGAATATTTAAAGATACTCAAAAAAAATTTCAAATAGGTTTTGCTCCTAATTTGAAAGATGCTTTTGTAAAAACTGCTCTTCAAAAACATTTCAAAGAAGAATATATTTTAGAATCCGGTTTAAGTTTAAAAAATGAGCATAATCAATGGATAGACCGTTTCCGCAATCGTATTATCTTTCCTATTAAAAATTTACAAGGAAAAATTATGGGTTTTGGTGGTAGAACCTTAGATACCTCAAAAGAAACTGCAAAATACATTAATTCGCCTGAAAGTATTGTTTATAACAAAAGTTATGCACTTTATGGAATTTACGAAGCCAAAGATTCTATAAGAAAAAAAGGTTTTGCGATTTTATCAGAGGGTTATTTAGATGTTATAAGTTTGCATCAATATGGATTTGATAATGCAGTTGCTTCTTGTGGAACAGCTCTTACTCATGAACAAGCAAGATTAATCAAACGTTTTGCTCATCAAATTACTATTCTTTATGATGGTGATGACGCAGGTATTAAAGCAACTTTGAAAGCTATTGATATTCTTTTAGAAGAAGATTTAAACGTTAAAGTTTTAATTTTACCTAATCAAGAAGATCCAGACTCTTATTTGCAAAAATATGGAAAAGAAAACTTAGAAAATTTATTAATCAATCAAGCTCAGGACGCAGTTCAATTTAAATTAAATACCCTCAAAGGTCAATTCAATATCAATTCCCCTCAAGATAAGGTAGAAGTAATTAAAGTAATCTCAGAAACTTTATCCAAAATTAAAGATGATCTAAAAAAGGCTCTTTATGTTCAACAAATTGCTTTAGAATTAGAGGTAAGTGAGAACATTCTACATATCGCTGTAAACAAAAAAATTATTGAAGAATCCAAGTTTCAAAAACCCATTCAACAAGAACCTACTAAAACTACTAAAAAAAACCAAGCTATTCCCTACTATGATAAAGAAAAAGAACTTTTACGCTTGTTTTTTTATTCAGGAAATAAAAGCTTTTCAGTTGGAAATCAGACACTCTTAATTCAAGAGGTTTTAGTCCAAAAATTTCACGAAGCAGAGTTTCATACACCAGATTTTGAATGGATAAGAAAAGAAATTTTGTCTAATTTAGAACATTTAGAAAGTTTAACTTTAAAACTTTTAAATCATGAAAATCCTAATCTTGGGAAACTTATATCTGATTTTATTTTAAATACTGAAAAAATTTCTCCTTACTGGGAACAATATGGTATTTTTACTCAAGATATTGATGGAGACCCATTTGAAGCCTTAAACTCTGCTTACTTGCATTATGATTTAGAAAAAATGGAAGAAATGATTACTATGAACCTAGAAGCTATCAAAATTGCTAATGAAGATGAGCAAATGAATTTGTTAGTTCGTCATAAAAAATTATTACAATTACGAGAAGAATTACATAAAAAATTAGGAATTGTTATTCCACCGGGAAAAATTGGATAAGGAAAGCCTACATGAAGGGAATGCTCATTAAATTGCCTTTAAATTTTAAATAATATTGAAAAAAGCTACCTTATTAGGTAGCCTTTTATGTTAAAAATAGATTTTAGCTAAACTAAAGTTTTAAGAACATCATTCATATTTCTTACAGCATCCGCGGAGGCTTTGAATTTAGCCATTTCATCCTCATTAAGGTTTAAGTCAATAATTTTTTCCCAACCATTTCTTCCAATAACCACAGGAACACCCAGACAAATATCTTTTTGACCATATTCTCCTTCTAAAAAGACAGAGTTCGGAAGTACTTTTTTCTGGTCTAATAAGATGCTTTCTACTAAAACAGAAACTGCTGCACCAGGAGCATACCAAGCAGAAGTACCTAATAATTTGGTTAAAGTTGCACCACCAACCATAGTATCTGCAACTATTTTATCACAAGTAGCTTGGTCTAAGAAATTGGTAACGGGAATACCATTTAATTTAGCAAAACGAATTAAAGGAATCATGGTTGTATCTCCATGACCACCAATAACAGTAGCATGTAAATCCGTAGGAGCACAATTTAAAGATAAGGTTAAATAACATTTGAATCTAGCGCTATCCAAAATTCCTCCCATACCAATAATTCTATTTTTTGGAATACCAGCTACTTGATAAGCTAAATAGGTCATGGTATCCATAGGATTTGAAACTACGATAATAATGGCATTAGGAGAATATTTTAAAGTATTTTCAACTACGTTTTTAACAATACCTGCATTAATGCCAATAAGTTCTTCACGGGTCATACCGGGTTTTCTAGGAACGCCAGATGTAATCACTACTACATCAGAGTTAGCAGTTTTTGAATAATCGTTGGTTGAGCCAGAGATTAAAGTGTTAAAACCTAATAAAGAAGAAGTTTGAAAAAGGTCTAATGCTTTACCTTCAGCAAAACCTTCTTTAATGTCTAAAAGAACCACTTCTTTAGTGATACCATTTCTTGCAATGTCGTCTGCACATGTAGCACCGACAGCCCCTGCTCCAATTACTGTAACTTTACTCATATCTAATTGATTTTAAAAATTTTTTATATGTGGAAAATTTGAAATGCAAAACTAAAAAAATTTTAGACAAAACGCAAAAAATATTTGCAAAACTACACTTTAATTTCATAATTTTGCACGCTAAATATATAATACACAAAGTATGAAAAAGTATGCAATGGGTTTATCCCTATTAATGGCGGTTTTATTCACCACTACACCAGCTTTTGCTCAAAAAGGGGGTGATAAAAAAGTAAAAAAAGAGTGGAAAAAGAAAGCTAAAACTTATGTAAAAAATCCACTTTCTTTGAAAAGCACAATAGAAAATTACCAAAAAACTATTGATGAATTAACAAAAAAAAATAACGAGCTTTCTCAAAGATACCAAGAGTTACAAGCTCAATTAGACAAATGTGAAAACCAAGCAAGAGGTAAAGATGCTGAAATTAACAACTTAAAAAATCAGTTAGCTCAGTGTAATACTTCTTTAGAAGCGGCTAAACAACAAGAAGTGAAAGGTGTTGAAAGAGGTTTAGTATTCAAAGTCCAAATTGGCGCATTCCAATACTTTAATATTAATCAATACTTATCTGAAACCCAAAACTTTGAAGGTGAAACTCGTGATAATCTTAATAAATATACTATCGGTAAATTTAAAGACTATAACATGGCTGATGCTTTCAAAAAAGATATCAGAAAAATGGGTATCAAAGATGCTTGGATTGTTGCTTATTATGATGGCGTAAGAATTGACATCAAAGAAGCAATGAGAAGAATGAAAGAAGGTCAATAATTTTAGTAAATCTTTTAATCAAAACCTCCTTAAAATTTAGGAGGTTTTTTGTTTTTTATTATCTTTATTTACAATAATTTTGGAACGTTTTTTTAATCAATATTATTTTTTAGTGTAATGAAAGTTTTAATATTATCTACTTCTCACAGAAAAGAAAGTAATTCCTTAAGGACTTCTTTATATATTCAATCAGTCTTTAAACAAAAAGGATACGATGCTCATGTCATTGATTTTGTTAATGACGATATTCCATTGGTCGGTAAAGGTGTAATAGACCTTAATAATCTTTCAAATTTTCAATCAGAATTGATAAAAAAATGGGAAGATTCTCAAATTGTAATTGTGGTAACGCCTGAGTATAATTGGGGATTAAATGCGAATGTAAGTAATTTGTTTCATCAGTTAGGAGATAAAACATTCAAACATATGTTTGATAATAAAATTTTTGGAATGGTGGGTATATCTTCTGGAAGAGGTGGCAAAATTCCAGCAGTAAATTTAATGATATTAATTTCTAAACTTATTAATTTCTTAAATCAATATTCCATAGTTTCACCAAAAATCTTAGAACTTCACGAGGTTCCTCATCATCTAAACGAAAAAGGTGAATTAATAATACATCATGGAATTTTGGAAAAAAGTGTCATAGACTTTGTGAGTTACACGGAAAAATTATCTTTGAAATGGAAATTCTAAAATTCCCTTAATTGAGAACAAAAACTTTAAGGACCTGTTTTCAATTGCAGGTTTTTTTATCCTGTTATTCCATTACCTATTAAACAAATCATTACTTAAAAGTCTTAAAATAAAAACTTATTTTTGCAATTCAAATGAATTGGTCAGAAATTTTTAATACCCTAATTTTATACAAACCCGACGAACCCATGCTCTTTACGAGTGGTATTTTTTTAATATGGTTCTCTCTTTTTTTATGGGTTTATTCCTTTATTTATCCTGTTAAACTCTACCGTACCGTTTGGGTAATTGCATTTAGTTTCTTTTTTTATTACAAATCTTCTGGAATTTACCTAATTATTTTATGTTTTTCTATACTTTTGGACTATTACGTAGCTCAATGGATTTATCAATCTACCAATAAAAATTTTCGTAAAACCTTACTCCTCATTTCTATAAGTTGTAACTTAATTTTATTAGGCTATTTCAAATACACCAATCTAATTCTCGGAAGTTTTTATTCATTATTGAATTTACAATTTGAACCTCTGGATATTTTCTTGCCCATAGGAATTTCTTTTTACACTTTTCAAACCATTTCCTATATAGTTGATGTTTACAAAGGAGAAATCAAACCCACTGAAAACCTGTTAGATTATACCTTTTACATGTCCTTTTTTCCTCATCTAGTAGCAGGACCCATAGTCAGAGCAAGAGATTTTTTACCTCAAATTTATCAAAAATTGGTTATTTCTAATGAATATGTTCAAGAAGGTTTGTGGATGATACTAAAAGGGCTTATTAAAAAAGCCATTATTGCAGATTATATAGCACAATACAATGATTTGGTTTTTGGTTCAGTTACTCATTACTCAGGTTTTGAGAACTTAATGGGTTTATATGGATATGCTATGCAAATTTACTGTGATTTTTCGGGTTATTCCGATATGGCTATTGGTTTTGCTTTATTAATGGGTTATCGCCTACTTCCTAATTTTAATTCTCCTTATGTTTCTTTGAATATTACTGAATTTTGGAGAAGATGGCATATTTCATTATCGCATTGGTTAAGGGATTATGTATATATACCACAAGGTGGAAACAGAAAAGGTTTATTTTGGCAAAATATTTTTTTACTTAATACCATGTTAATCGGAGGTTTGTGGCATGGAGCTGACTGGAAATTTGTTTTATGGGGTGGTGTTCATGGATTCGCCTTAATTTTTCATAAACTCTTTCTACAATATTTTCCTAAACCTCATCAAAATTCAATATTCTTGGATTTTCTTTCGTGGTTTATTACTTTTCATTTAGTAGCTTTTTTGTGGGTTTATTTTAGAGCTAGTTCTTTTCACGATGCAAATTTATTTGTAAAGCATATTTTTATGAATTTTGATATAGCCTATTTAATACCTTTTCTGAATGTCAGAACTTTATTTTGTATATTATTAAGTTTAGGTTTTACCTTACATTTTATGCCTAATCCATATAAAAATTACATGTTTATCAAGTTCAGTAAAACTCCAGTCTGGGGAAAAGCTATTATTTTTGTCCTAGTCATTCAAATCATGATTCAATTACGTTCAGAAACTGTCCAACCTTTCATTTATTTTCAATTTTAATTGTATGGATTAGTGCTTGCCCCCTACGGGGTTTCATTTCGTTTCAGTAAACTCAAAATAATACAATCCTTTTGATATTTTTTTAAAAGCAACCAAAGGTAGTGTCATTTCGTGGTCAATGAGTATTATTGAATTGTGCCTTATACAACCTTCACGCTTAAACCAAACAGTAAAAACTATTTAATTATTTTATCAAGCACAAAAAAATATAGAAATTCAATTATTTTATATTTTTGTGTTCAATATAGAAAGATGAATGCAATTTTTCGTTTAATTTTTAAAATTCATGGTTGGAAATTAGACCAAAATATACCTAAAGAAGCTGAGAGATGTGTTATTATTGCTGCTCCTCACACTAGTAATTGGGATATAATTTACACACGAGCAGCTTTTGATTGGTTAAAAATTCCATTAAAATTTACTATCAAAAAAGAATGGACACGTTTCCCTTTAAATTTAATTACTGTGCCAATGGGTGCTTTAGGCATTGATAGAACTCCCAAAAAACCTGGAGACCCTAGACCTAGTATGGTAGAAGCAATGGCTGATTTATTCAATCATCATGAAAAATTAGCGATGATGGTAACTCCCGAAGGTACAAGAAAAAAAAATCCCAACTGGAAAACGGGTTTTTATTATGTAGCATTAAAAGCAAATGTCCCAATTGTATGTGGATATTTGGACTATAAAACCAAAACTGCGGGTATGGGGCTTGTTTTATATCCAACGGGTGATATTAAAGCAGATTTAAAAAAAATTATGCAGTTTTATGAAAATATTACTGCTAAATACCCCGAAAATTTTTCAATAGATTATAATTATATTAACGATTAATCTTTATGACTGTTGATAATTCTATTGCAATAGCACAAGAAGTTTTAGATTTAGAAGCAAAAGCCATTCTAAACGTAAAAAACTTATTAAACGACAACTACTCAAAAGTTATAAATCTAATTTTAAATCTAAAAGGAAGAGTGATTTTTTGTGGCATAGGAAAATCCGCTCATATTGCTCAAAAGATAGTAGCAACTCTAAATTCAACGGGAACCCCTGCTTTATTTTTGCATGCTGCTGAAGCCATTCATGGGGATTTAGGTATGGTTCAGCCTCATGATCTGGTAATAATGATTTCTAAAAGTGGAAATACCCCCGAACTGAAAAATGTATTTTCGTTTATTAAAGCTACAGGCTGCCCTACGGTTGCTATGGTTGGAAACTTAAATAGTTATCTTGCAGAGAATTGTGATTTTACTCTTGATACTACTGTTGAAAAAGAAGCTTGCCCTCATAATTTAGCTCCTACTACTTCTACCACAGTAACATTGGCTTTAGGTGATGCTTTAGCTGTAACCTTAATGAAACTCAGAAATTTTACAGCCAATGACTTCGCAAAATTTCACCCTGGAGGTGCTTTAGGAAAAAGGCTTGCTATTAGGGTAAATGATGTGGTTTCTAATGATTTTACTTTTGTAAATCCAGAAGATTCCTTAAAACAAGTAATTATTGCTATTACACAAGGAAATAAAGGTTGTACTATTGTAAAAAATAATCAACAAATTTTAGGTATTATTACTGATGGGGACATTCGAAGAGCTTTGCAAAAGAATGATGATATCAGAAATTTACAAGCTAAAGAAATTATGACTACAAATCCTAAATCTATAGATGCCAATGAATTTGCTTATGATGCTTTAGTATTCATGGAAAATTTAAAAATTTCCCAACTTTTAGTTTATAATAAAAACGAGTTTTGTGGCATTATCCACCTTCATGATTTGCTGAACGAAGGATTAAAATAAAGCTAAAACCTGTTTCAATAAAGTCAAAAGAAACTTTAATATTGGAGTTTGTACTACATTTTGATAAAATTGTCTATAAGTATTCCCCATTCACAATAATTCTAAAATTAAAAGTAGGGGAATACCTACTTGATCACCACAAATTTACCTCTACGAATTTCACCAGAATCTAAATCTTTCACAGCAAAAAAGTAAATGCCTCTTGCTATAATCTGGTTGTCGGAAGATAATAAATTCCAAGCATGCTCTCCACCAGCAAAAACATTTTGTTTAGTGTCTGAGTAAGTTTTGAACCAAGGAGTATCAGAACCGTCATAATTGCTTTCATGTTTAAACGTATAAATCAAATCCATTGCTGTTGTATAAACACGGACTTCACAACGTGAAGGTAAATTCGCAAAATAAATTTTTCTATCTTCTTCAGAGGTGCTTACTCCTTCCCAAGCTGCATTAACGTAATAAGGGTTTGGATAAACAAAGGGTTCTCCATTTAGAAAACCTTTATTTGCTGGCATACCTGGAAAAATTCTTTTTAAAACGGTTAGTTTAGAAGATTCTAAGGATTCCAAACCATTTTCAGGTTCTCCTTCATCATAAGCTGTGAGAGAAAAAGCATGTTGCCAACCATTTAAAAGATTATCAAATTCTATTTTATAATAATAAGTTACAGTATCGCCTTCAAATTTTTTAGGTTGAGCTAACTTAATTTTATCAAAACCATTATTAAAACCTACTGAATTTCCGGGTTTATCAAAAGATGCAACTAATTGTAAAGCATTTGCAACATCTTGTGTATTGGTTAAATCAAAACCTACTTGAGTTTTATAAATTTTGTAACCTTCAAAATCTTTTCTTCTTGAAATAGGGTCAATAGAATTTTCGGCGTTATTAGACCAATAAAGAGTAACTTTTTGGTTGGTAACTTCCCATCTTACTCTGGGAATATCAGGAGGAGAGGGCAGAATATATCTAGTAATTTTTCCATTACCATCAGTATCTTCGCCTTCATCTAAAATTCCGTTAAAATTCTGGTCTTCACCATTATAAGCAGCCTGAGCCCATTTAGAATTTTTAATTAGTTGTAGTTTTTGTTCGTAAGAATCTGCGGTTTGAGGTTGACCATCATTTAATTGTTTTGCTAAAACAACAGCAAAGACTAAATTCACACTTTCACCGGGTAAAATTGCATTAAATGGACCTACAGAAATCATTTGGGAACGATTTCCTGGTGTTCTTAATTGATTTTGGATAGTTTGCCAATTAGCAGAGTAATTTAAACCTGAACTTAACTTTTCATATCTTTCATTATCGTTAGCGGGAGTTCTATAAGAAGAAGAGAAATCCCTAAAACTCCAAGAGTTAAAAAATGTTTTGAAAGAAGTATCAACTTGACTATGGAAAAATTGATTTTGGTATTCAGCACCTAAGAATTTTAATCCTATATAGGAATTGGTAAATCCTGGATTTCCTGTAGCATCAAATTCATAACCTATGTACAATGAGTCTATATATCCAGTTCCAGATTTATTATAAAAATTAGAACCTCCTGAACCTGCAGGAGTTATGTTTACATTTCTAACTACTGGGTCTATCCAAAAACCTAAATAAGCGTCATTCCATATGTTATTGCTACGGTTGGTTATGGTATAATTTAAAATTACAAAGTAATCAGCATAAGGAAAATTCCAATTATAAGATTCAAAATGAATATCAGCATTTAAAGGACCATTTTCTAAATTGGAAATCGGAATGTTTGTTCCGGGTACAATAGTATATTTGTCAGTAAAATCACAAACAAAATCTTGATGGGATATAGCGTTAGGGTTGTAATTAGGATTATCTAAAAGTGAAGAGCGTTCAAATAATTTGCTACCAAGTTCTGCGGTAAATTCAAAACCTTCTTTTCCAGTGCTATATCCAGAAGGGTCATCAATGCAAGCAGTAGAAACTACCGTTGAACCATTCACTTTTGCACCAATCCATAAACCGCCTTCAAATAAATGTTCTACACCCGAATTTTTGGGATATTCGCAAGAAGAATATTTTAAGGTTACATAAGAACCTTTAAATGCGTTTCCAATCATTCCCAAATTGTTTACTGTCATTTCTACATTAGAAACTGAAGTAACTTTTTCATCAAAAGAAGATTGAGCTATTGCATTTTGAAAAATGATAAGAAGTGCAATAAAAAAAATGAAAGATTTCATGCCGCAAAATTAAAGAACTCTGAGGGTTTTTAAAAAAGTTTTTTTGAATTTCAGACATAAAAATAAAGACCGTTATAGAGTCTTTCTATAACGGTCTTTCAAGAAAGATTTTTTTATACTAATTGTTTGGGAGCAGCAGATTTGATTTCATCATTAGCGAAATCAGAATATAAAGCAAAGTTTTTATTGAACAATCCCGCTAATTCACTCGCTTTTTTATCATAAGCGGATTTATCGGACCAAGTATTTCTTGGATTTAAAATTTCGGAAGGTACATTAGGGCAAGATTTAGGCATATTTAAGCCAAAAACAGGGTCTTTTTCGTATTCTATTGAGTTAAGTTCTCCATTTAAAGCTGCGGTAATCATAGCACGCGTGAACCCTAATTTCATACGAGAACCTACACCGTAAGGACCGCCTGTCCAACCTGTATTCACTAACCAAACATTTACATCATATTTTTTGAGTTTTTCACCTAACATTTCAGCATATTTGGTGGGATGTAAAGGTAAAAAGGCTTTACCAAAACAAGCAGAAAAAGTCGCTTGTGGTTCAACAACACCTGCTTCTGTACCAGCTACTTTTGCGGTATAACCAGATAAAAAGTGATACATAGCTTGTGCAACAGTTAATTTAGAAATGGGAGGTAAAACTCCAAAGGCATCAGCTGTTAATAAAAAAATATTTTTTGGCAAATTCCCTACAGAGGGTAATTGTGCATTTGAAATATAATGGATAGGATAAGAAACACGAGTATTTTCTGTAATGGATTTATCAGTAAAATCAACGGTTCTTGTACCTTTATGATAAACAATATTTTCTAATAAAGCGCCAAATTTGACTGCTTCCCAGATTTGAGGTTCTTTTTCTTTGGAAAGGTCAATACATTTAGCATAACAACCGCCTTCAAAATTAAAAATACCGTTTTCTGTCCAACCATGTTCATCATCACCAATTAAAGCACGGTTAGGGTCAGCGGAGAGAGTAGTTTTGCCTGTACCTGATAAACCAAAGAAAATAGCAGTATCACCCTTGGTACCCATGTTAGCGGAACAGTGCATAGGTAATACACCTTTAAAAGGTAATAAATAATTTAAAACCGTAAAAATTCCTTTTTTGATTTCGCCAGTATAAGCAGAACCACCAATTAAAATAACTTTTTCTGTAAAATTTACAATCGTAAAATTATGTTGGCGAGTACCATCAATTTCTTTTTCTGCATGGAATCCAGAAGCAGCGATAACCGTAAATTCAGGAGTAAAATTATTTAGTTCTTCATTAGAAGGACGAATAAACATATTGTAAGCAAATAAACTTTGCCAAGGTTCTTCTGAAATAACACGAATTTTTAAACGATATTTAGGATCTGCACCCGCAAAACAATCTCTTACATAAAGTTCTTTGCCTTGTAAATAAGCTTTAACTCTTTTATAAAGTTTTTGGAAGTTTTCTTCTGAAAATTCATTATTAACATCTCCCCACCATACATGTTCAGAAGTGTTAGTATCTTTTACAACAAATTTATCTTTTGGAGATCTACCCGTGAACTCTCCCGTATTAATAGACAATGCTCCAGAATCCGATAATAAACCTTTTCCTTGATTAACAGTAATTTCTGTAAGTTCTGCTGGTGTTAGATTGTAAAGAACTTTTTTTACATTGATGATTCCTAAGTAATTTAATAATTTATTACTTTCCATTTTGTTGATTGTGTTTGAATTGATTAAACAAAAATAATGGCAACAAAATTACAAAAAAATATAAAATGTAAAGATTTGATTTTCAATTTGCGTATTTTTCAGTATTTAGAAAAAAGTGAACTTCTACTTCAATCGCTAAAAATAATTTTTTCAAATATCCATATTAAATCATTATTTTGTTGTTAATATTTTTATAAATTGCCGTAGTTTTATGACGATGAGAATTTATATATTCATTGCTATTTTATTTTGTCTTCATTTTATAAGCATACAAGCCCAAAAAGGGTTGCCCTCGCTCGTGAATATTTCTAATAAGGAATATAATGCAGGATCTAAAAATTATGATTTAATTCAAGACCATAGGGGAATTATTCATGTAGCTAATCAAGATGGAATTTTAAGTTTTGATGGTACTTATTGGAA
>CALLMJ010000007.1 GCA_938006875.1 uncultured Bacteroidia bacterium | reverse complement strand
TTATCTATAAAAGGTTTAAGTTCAAATGTATCTAACTTAAGTGAAATTGCGGATGTTGCCAAATCATCCAAAGATTATTCTGATAGATTAAAAGCAGCATCTGAGAAAATTGATGAAATGAATAAGAGTTATTCTATTACTTTAGATGCTGCTTCAAAACTCACCAGTTCTGTAAATGAGGTTTTAGGGGGTTCTGTTGAGAGCATTAAGTCTTATCAAGATCAAGTGAAATCACTTACTCAAAATTTATCTAGCCTAAATTCAGTTTATGAAACAGAATTTAAAGATGCTTCTGCTCATTCTAAGAGTATTAAAGAATATTATGGTAACCTAACAGCAGTTATGAATAATATAGTAGATACCTCTAAAGAAGCTGAAGCATTAAAACAAGAGGTATCATCCTTAACTCAAAATATGTCTAGATTAAATAGAATATATGGTAGTATGTTGACTGCTATGGCTTCTGCTTCCAAGGATAATTAATTTCTAACCTAAATTTTATAGAAAGAAATGGCAAGTGGTAAGTTAAGTCCTAGACAGAAAATGATTAACATGATGTACTTAGTTCTTACTGCCTTGTTAGCTCTTCAAGTAAGTTCAGAAATCCTTCATAGTTTTGAAACTATTGGAGATTCCTTAAAAACTTCTGCTGCAAAAATAGCTATGAAAAATATTGATCATGCAGAAGATATTAAAAAACTTATTGAAGATGAGGTTAAACAAGGAAATAGGAAAAATGAAAAGTACATTGCTGAGTCTGAAATAATTGCACAAAAAGCAAATGAACAGATTGCATATATTGATGCATTAATTGATAGTATGTATGTAATTGGTGAGAAAGATCCTGAAACTGGTAAAATTAAAAATTTGAATGAAACTGAAAAAAATTACCGTTTTTGGATGATTGGTAAAGGTGGTGGAGAAACCGCAAACGCAGGTCGAGGTGGTGGTAGAGCAAAAGAATTAAGAGATAATCTTACTACATATATAGATTGGGCTAATGAGTGGTTATCTAAGAATAAATCTAAAATGAAACTCCAGTATATTGCTCTAGATCCCAAAGATGATCCAACCATAGATAAAAAGAATCCTAAAAATAGAGAGCTTATTGCTAAACCATGGGAATATACTATATTTCACGGTGCACCTGTCATTGCAAACGTTGCAATATTGCAAATGCTTAAAAATGATGTTTTAAATGTTCAAACAGATTTATTAGCTCATTTAGAAACTTTAGTTGGTCAGGTGCCATTTAAGATTGATTCATTAGTTCTCAAAGATGCACCATCAGCAAATGCAGTTTTAGCAGGTACAACTTTTGAGTCTGAAGTTTATGTAACGGTTATGTCAAAGGATATTAAACCTCAGTTTTCTGGACCTGGTTTAAAAACAAATCCTGGTGGAACAGCTACCATTAAAATGATTGCTAATGCATCAGTTATTCCTCCAAATAGTTCTGAAGGTTTTCAATCTTACACTGTGAGTGCAAAAGTACCTAAGGCTGATGGTTCGTTTTCTAATATGACTCTTACTAAGAAGTTTAAGGTTTTAAAACCATCTTTCTCTATAAAATCTGACCAAGGCTTAAGTTTATACAGAGATTGTTGCACTGATATAGAAGTAGATCCAGGCTGTGGTGCTAATTTTGATGTTATTTTAGGATTAAATCCTGGTAAGGTAAATCCCAAACCTGGTTCAAAATATAAATTTACCTTAATACCATCTGGTGATAAAGCTATAGTTTCAGTTTCTGCTAATCTAAGTGGACAAACTATTAAACTAGGTGACCAATCATTTGTCGTTAAATCTCCACCAGATCCTAATATAGTAATTGTTGCTGGTAATAAGAGGTGGGATGGTGTTACTCCAATCTCTTTCAGGTCTCCATTTGAAATTGCTGTTGATCCAGATAAAGAATTTGAAAAATCTCATCCAAAAGATTGTAGATATAAATTATCTAATATTAAAGTATCAAGACAATCGTTAGCGGGTGGTGTTGAAGAAGTAACTACTATACCTGCATCAGATGTTGGTTCAAAGGCAAAAGTAACTGTAAATTTAGGCAATTACATGAAATCACCACCTCAGTCCGGTGTGATATTTATAGACATTGAAAGTATTAAACGTGTAACTTGTGCGAATACAGAAGTTCCAGTTTTAGAAGGCCAAAAATATAGACAAGAAAGAATTAAACGTGTAACAGTTAAATAATTTGAATTAGATTAATATGAAAAAAATACTTTTTTTAATAGTTTTAATTTTAGGTTTGAATGAGTTATATGCTCAATTTCCTCCAAGGGTTGAAGATCATTTCTGGAGAAAGAAAGTTCTAGAAAGAATTGATCTTGAGGAAAAATTAAATGCTCCCCTTGCTGCATCAGAATCTAAAATATATACAAAAGGTAAATATGGTGAAACGGATGGTATTGTTCGTGCACTTATTAATGGTTATAAAGATGGAAAGTATATTGGTTATAAATATGGTAGTTTACAAACTCCTGTGACCTATAATGATTTCCAAAAAATAATGCAAGGTCAAGCATCAACATCTACAACTGGTGGTGGAGGTGGTGATGATGAAGAAGAAGAATTTGAAGATGAAGGTGGAGATGAGATGGAAGAAGGTGGTGCAGAACAAGCAACCACTGACGGTGAAGGCAAAGATGATACCATGAAAGGTGGTAAAGGAAAAGCTGCAGAAAATTCAGATTTACTTCGTTATGAAAAGTTTATAGCTATTATAGAAGATCGCATTTTTGATAAAAACAAATCTGATATGTACTACGATATTCAGTATATATGTTTGATTGATTATGATGAGCAATTGGGACGTTATGAAACTCAGGTTTGTTTTTCTTATAAAGATGTGATGGACATTTTAGATGATACTCAATATAAAAATAGAAATAATGATGCTGAGTATCGTTCTATGAGAGAGATAATTGAATTACGTTTATTTAAGTCTGTACTTACCGAGTTATCTGGTGAGGAGTTAGATTTAAAACTAGCTGAAAAACGTAATAACCAAATGGTAGAATATGAGCATTACCTTTGGGAGTTTTAGGAAAATGAATTAATTTTGCCCCGCATTAGCGGGGTTTTTTTATGTCTAAATTTTTAACACTTGATTTATTTCTATCTAATAAATTATACTATTTACGTTTTTTTAATAAAAAAATTGTTTTTACAAATGGTTGTTTTGATATTGTTCATATCGGTCACCTAGATTATCTAAAGAAGGCTTCATTATTAGGTGATGTTTTAATAGTAGGTTTAAATTCTGATTCTTCAATTAAAAAATTAAAAGGTGTCAATAGACCCATTAACTTATTAAATCATAGAGCACAATTTTTATCCTATTTTTATTTTGTTGATTTTATTATTCCATTTGATGAAGATACACCCATTCATTTAATACAAACAATAAAACCGAATGTTTTGGTGAAAGGTTCTGACTATACAATAGAGAACATTGTTGGTTATGATTTTGTTATCTCTAATGGTGGACAAGTAGTTACTATTGATTTCCTTGAAGGTTTTTCTACATCCTCAATCATTAATAAAATTAAGTCTTGACAAGTTTATTAAAATCCATTAAAACAGAGTCCTGGTCAATTGCATGGCCAGTTATTTTGGCATCTTTTTCAAATAACCTAATTGGCTTAACTGATACTGCTTTTCTTTCTAGAATAAGTAATGAATCTTTGGGAGGTGGTGGCCTCGCAGTTTTATGGTTTTATGTCATTATTTCTATTGCTATGGGTTGGGGTACGGCAATTCAAATAATTGTTGCTCGTGCTGTTGGTCAAAAAGACGCTTATTTTGCATATAATCGTTTTATTCTTTTTCTTTTTCCAACTTTTTTTTTATGTTTTTTTCAATTTATTTTATTATATTTTTCACCTTTATTCCTTCATAGTTATTTTGAGAATTCGCTTATCTATTCAGAATTTCATCAATATTTATCCATTAGAAGTATTGATGCTTTTGCTATGACTTTTTATTTTGTATTTAGAGGATTTTATAATGGTATTTCAAATAATAAAATCATTGGATTTACTGCATTTTTATTGTTTTTTATTAATTTTGTTTTAAATTATTTTTTGGCATTTGGTTTTGGATTTATACCTCCATTAGGTTCAAAAGGTATAGCTATTGCATCTGTTATAAGCCAAATGATTGTTTTGTTTTTTTTTGTTTTAAACTTTATTTACGTTTTAAAATTAAAGATTAGATTTCCTTTTTCATTTCATAATTTCCCGATTTATTTTGATGCTTTAAAAGTCTCATTACCTATTAGTTTTCAAAATTTTATGGGTATCGGTTCTTTTTTTATATTTATCAAAATTACTGAGTTTCTTGGAACTCATTATTTGTCTATTTCAGAAATTACCAAAAATATTTATATTTTTTTAATGATTCCAACTTGGGGTTTTGGTACTGCTGCTAGTACAATTATTAGTAGAACGATTGGTGAAGGAAATAAGAGATTGATAATTCCTATTATTAAAGTGATTAGTTTACAAAATTTTAAATTTGGATTAATTCCTATTTTATTACTTTTATTTTTTCCTCAGGTTTTTTATTATTTATTAACTAATGATTCAAAAATCATTGAGGATTCTGTTTTAATTGCCAGAATTGTTGCTATTGCTCTTTTGATATATAGCTTTGCTTGGATTTGGGTTAGTGCTGTTATTGGAACGGGTGCAACTTTGATGGCTTTTTTTATTGAGTCAATTGCTTTGATTGTGTATTTGTCATACATACTTCTTTGTTATCATTATACTAAGAATTTGTATTTAATTTGGCTTTGTGAAATTATTTATATGGTGATAATGGTTTCTCTTAGTTTTCTTTATATAAAAAGTAACCGTTGGCAAAAAATTACTTTTGATTTAACAAAAAATATTGAATCATGACGAATCAAAATATTGCTGATGTTTTATCATTAACAGCAAAATTGTTAGAATTACACGGCGAAAATCCTTTTGTTGTTAAGGCGTACCAAAATGCTGTTTTTGAATTAGAAAAGTTTCCAGAAGAAGTTAGTGTTTTATTAGCCGAATCTAAATCTTTTGATTTGCCTTTTACAAAAAAAACTTTAGATAAGTTTAAAGAAATTATTCATACAGGTACTCTTAAAACTCTTGATGATTTACTCCATAAAACTCCTACGGGAGTTATTGAAATGTTTCATATTCAAGGATTAGGTCCAAAAAAAATTCAAACCATTTGGTTGCAATTGGGAATTGATAATCTTGGAGACCTGCTTCATGCTTGTTATGAAAATAGATTAAAAGAAGTAAAAGGTTTTGGGCAAAAAACCCAAGATTCTATAAAAAAATCTATTGAATTTTATTTTCTTTCTAAAGGTAAACTCCATTTACATAAAGCTTTCCCATTTTCTGAATGGTTAAAATCCCAGTTCCCTTTTGCCATTTATGAGACGGGTACTTTAATCACTTGGGATAATTACTTGGATTTTTTAGAATATGTTACAGTTCATTCAAGTACTGATGTGAAATCTGTTTTATCTAATTTGAATTTTCTTATTACTAACCAAACTGATAATTCAATTGTTGCAAAAAATTCTGAAAATATCACAGTAAAATTTTATTTCTGCAGAAAATTAGATTTGTGGAATTATATTTTTAAGTATTCGAGTAATGATTTTCATAATGAAGAAATTGGTTTTCAAATGGATAATATCTATCAAAGTTTAGATTCTATTTATAACGGATTTCCATTTATTATTTCACCGCAACATCGTTATCATCCAAATTGTTTTGAATTGTATAAAAATTCAGAAGCTAAATTTGTTCAACATCAAGATATAAAAGGTTTAGTTCACTGTCATTCTACTTATTCTGACGGTAAAAATTCTTTATCAGAATTATCTAATGCTTGTATTCAACGAGGTTTAGAATATATGGTAATAACAGACCATTCACAATCTGCTTTTTATGCTAATGGACTAAGCCCTGCACGTTTAGAATCTCAATGGAATGAAATAATCAAATTGAATACAAATTTTAAAAACTTCAAGATTTTTAAAGGTATTGAATCTGATATTTTGACTGATGGTTCTTTGGATTATGAGGAAACTATTTTGAAACAATTTGATTTAGTCATTGCTAGTATTCATTCTCATTTTAAAATGGATATGGAACAATCCACAAAACGTTTGATTAAAGCAATTGAAAACCCTTATACTCGTATTTTAGGTCATGTTACTGGTAGATTATTGTTAATTCGTGAAGGTTATCCCGTGAATTTTAATAAAATTATTGATGCTTGTGCTCAAAATAAAGTAGCAATAGAAATCAATGCTAATCCTTATCGTTTAGATTTAGATTGGTCATGGTTGAGGGAAGCAGTGGATAGGGGAGTGCAAATTTTTATTAATCCTGATGCTCATTCTTTAGAAGGTATTGAGGATATAAAATGGGGAGCGATGATGGCTAATAAAGCTTTTTTAACAGCTCAGAATATCATAAATTGTAAAAATATAAAACAGTTTGAACAATGGCTTGAGTTAAGTAAGTAGTAGCATATCATAATACAGATTTTATGCAATGTTTCTCTTAAAAATATACAAAATTTTTATCATTTATCATAAATTGTTGTAATTTTGCAAATATATTTTTTTATGTTTCAAAAAATTGTTTTAACGATAGGTCTTTTTTGTATAAATTTTTTGATGTATGGCCAGCGTAATCATCAATACCAAAACGGAGTAATGAATCATTGTAGTCATTCTCAAATTCAAAGAGCTCAAAAAACGAAAGCCAATCAATTGGCATCTTCTGCTCATATAGCGAGAATGAATCAGTATGATGTCAAATTTTATTTTTTGGATGTGAATTTGGAAAGAAGTTCTACCTATATTTCAGGAAAAGTTACTATAAAATCACAAGTAAAAATTTCTCAATTGGATACATTTAGTTTTCAGTTACATCAAAACTTAACAATAGATTCCGTCAAAATTAATGGTCAAATTTGTATAGTTTCAAGAGTTCAAGGCGAAGCTAATGCAAAATTGGTTACTTCTTTAAATCAAAACACGTTTTTTGATGCAGAAATTTGGTACAAGGGCACGCCGCCCACTGGTCAGAATGCAGGATTATCCAATGGAACTTCACAGACTTGGGGTAACAGAATAACTTGGTCATTAAGTCAACCTTACGCCGCTTATGAATGGTTTCCTTGTAAACAAGTTTTAGCAGATAAAGCTGATTCTGTTTGGGTTTGGGTTACAACAGACACTTCTAATAAAGTCGGTTCTAACGGTTTATTACAA
This sequence comes from uncultured Bacteroidia bacterium, assembly GCA_938006875.1. Lineage (GTDB taxonomy): Bacteria > Bacteroidota > Bacteroidia > J057 > CALLMJ01 > CALLMJ01. The sequence goes on along the minus strand of CALLMJ010000007.1, from coordinate 27,942 downwards.
AGAGTTACCTCTATTTCAAGCAATAAACATCGTTTTGAGTGGTGTTCTAATTATCCTATTGCTTATTATTTGATTTCCGTTGCAGTAGGTCAGTATGTTGAATATAACATTTATGCAAAACCCACCAATTATCCAGATTCTATTTTGATACAAAACTACATTTATAACAATCCCAACACCCTTCCTAATTTTAAAACTGAAATTGATAAAACCAAAAATTTGTTAGAACTTTACTCTGATTTATACGGATTATATCCTTTTCATCAAGAAAAATATGGACATTCTATGGCTCCATTTAGTGGAGGTATGGAACATCAAACCATGACTACGCAAGGGTTCTTTAATTTTACTTTAACTGCCCATGAATTAGGGCATCAATGGTTTGGCGATTTAGTTACTTGTGACAATTGGTCTGATATTTGGGTTAATGAAGGTTTTGCTTCTTATTCTGAATATTTAGCCTTACAATACTTACCTTCTTTGGGTTCTGAAACTGCTGCTAACTGGATGAATGATGTTCATAATAATGTAATGAGTGCTTCGGGTGGTTCTGTTTTTGTTCCTGATACTTCTAATATAAATAGAATTTTTAGTAGCCGTTTGACTTATGACAAAGGCGCCGCTATTATTCATACATTGCGTTTTGTGATTAACAATGATAGCCTATTCTTTTTAGGCTTTAAAAATTATTTGCAACAATATAGTTTTAGCACTGCAACTGCTCAAAATTTCAAATCCGTAATGGAAAATGTTTCAGGGTTAAATTTAAATCAGTTTTTTAGTCAATGGTATTACGGAGAAGGTTATCCTAATTTTGAAGTACGTTGGTTTCAAGTTGGTAATCAATTAATTATGAAGGTAACACAAACAACTTCCTCCACTGTTACTCCACTATATATAACACCCATTGAATATAGAATAAGACGTCAAAGTATGGCTGATACCATTGTAAGAGTTAATCATACACAATCAATTGAAAACTACGTATTTACTTTGAATGGTACAGTTACGGGAATTAATGTGGACCCCAGTAATTGGATAATCAACCAAGCCACCGTTACAAAAGACCAAACCCTTTCTAATAGTCCATTATTAGAGCAATTAAATTTTGTTTTATTCCCCAATCCCGGTTCAGAAACTTTACATATTCAATCTTCTAGTACAGAAATCACCAAAATAAAAGTATATGATATTTCAGGTAAATTGATTTATGAAGACCAAATGAACCAGTCTTTCACAGAAATTTCTGTTACAAATTGGCAAACAGGAACTTATATTGTTGAATTAGAAAATTCAAAAGGAAAAGCTGTAATAAAATACCAAAAGATTTAATTCTATAAAGTCTTAAACCTTCATTAAAAGTTCAGGTTCGGGCTATCATTGTTTTGGAGTTTTATAAACTCAATATTTTAAAGCTTATACTTCACAAGTTATGCTTCCCGAAAATTACCAAATAAAATTATAACTTTCTTTAATTCTTTCGAATTTTCTTATTAACTTTGCATAAATAACCAATTAAATCATGAAGTTTAGTTTTATTATTTTGATATGCGTAACTTGTCATATCCATTTATATGCACAAATTTCCTATAATTTAGAGGTTGATCAAAGTGTGATGGGCAATGAATTAATTCTTGATTTTATGGTGGAAAGGCCTACAGGTTCTACTGCTTTTGCTTTTGGTTCCTCTAATTTTAGTGTTTTTGTAAATGCTTCTGCATTAAATATTCCTGGAATGTATAAAGACCCCTCTTTTGATGGTCCATGGGACAATAATAATAATCCCACCAATTATTTTGATTTAACTGTTGGGCATAATAATTCTAATTATGTCAATATGAACATTAATTATATTTCGGGTTCACCAGGTTCTGGTAGCACTGTACCTACTGGAAGAACAAGAATTGGCAGAATTCATATACCTATAACCGACCCTACACAATGTAATTCTATCACTTGGAGAATTGCTCCTTTAGCTATTAAACAAAGTGACGGAACCAGTATTAAAGAGTATGCTAATTTTATTAACTCTTCGATTTGTTTGCCTTTATGTTCTAATCCACCCATTTTTACACAAGCAACTTCTAATATATGTAATGGTCAATCCTATGTATTTGCTACACAAAATGCTTCCACTTGTTCTTTATTGATTGCTAATGGAACTGCAAATGCTCAGATTACAAATTTGGATAGTTCTAGTTATTTGCTACAATTTTCAGGCGAAGGAACTGTAACATTACGTTTTTCAAGTTCTAATGGCTGTTCTAAAGATACCATTGTTCAAATTCACTCCAATCCAGAAATTGTTAGCATCAACAATTTATGTTCCGGCAATACTGTCCAATTTACAGGAAATTCTAATAATTTGAATTGGTTTATTTTGGGTTATGATACAACATTAAGTTTTTCTGATACCATGCTAATGGGTAATTCCAATTTTAATACTCAAATTAACGGTTATGGTTCGTTTACATTAGCATTAGAAAACACAGTTACAGATTGTATTTATGATACTTTAATTACCATACACAGAATTGAATTTGTACAATCACAGCCTATGGTGTTATGTCAAGGGGATACATTTACAGTAAGTCTGAATCATCAAGCATCATCAAATCAATGGATGATTCCTAATGGTTTAGCATTAATTAGTGGTGGAGCGATTACCGATAGTTTTGCGGTTGTTATTGCAGGTTCATACGGAAATCATGTTCTACAAGTTCTTGGAGTAGATGAAAATTCCTGTTCATTTAGTTTGGATTACACGGTTTGGGTGGATACACCAGTTACCAATTTATCTATCCAATTATCCACCGATTCTAGCTCAAACACCATTTTAGTTGCTAATCATGAGCCAGTTTATTGGTATTATTCTTTAACAACCGGGCATGATTCATTATTAAGCTCAAATAATGATACTTTATGGGTTACGCAGTCTGGAAATTATTATGCAGTTTATATCAATAGTTGTGGTGCGGATACCTCCAATGTAATTTCTTATTCTCTTACAAAAAATACTCAACCTGTTACGTCTCAATTTAAGATTTATCCTAATCCCAACGATGGCAATTTTTATGTAGAGTTAACCCAGGAAGGTAAACATAATGTTCGTATCTATGATGGAATCGGAAAACTGATTTATCAAAATCATTATGAAGGAAAACAATTTTATATTCAATTAGAAGGAATTACAGAGGGTGTTTATACATTAGAAATTGAAGGAATAGGTGTTCGTAGATGGGTTTATAAAAAATAATCAATGGCTGAAATACAATCACAAAAATTTGTTGAAGATGTAAAACAATTTAATTGCCCTAATTGTGGTAATCAATTAAAGCTTATCAACAAAAAAACCAAATATGTAGGCTGTAATTATTGCGGAACTGTATCAGACCCCAATTCAGAAGTTTCAAAAATTATTATGAAACTCAACAGTCCTTCTAAATACCCACCTTTTTCCTTTTTGAAATTAGATTTGAAAGCTGTCATCAATGGTTTTGAATACAAGATTATTGGTAGAACTCGCTGGCAAACTACCCACATGGAATACTGGAAAGAAGGGTATTATGAAGGTTATGGAACAGAAAAGTGGGTATATGATGAATGGCTTTTAATGGGTGAACGTTATGATTATTTTTATATCGTTGAAGATGCTGATGGTTTTTATGTTTCTAAGAATATTATTCCTAAATATCCTAATTTACCCACTGATAGCCCTGAATTATTGATGGGTATAGACCCTAAACCCACCCAATTACAACCTTTAAGTGAAGCAGGTTCAGCAAAAGTTATTTATTTTGAGGGAGAAACTACCTATCAAATTAAGCCCGGTGATACTATTCACTACGCTTCTTATGAAAAAAATAAAACTTCTTATGTAATTGAATGGCGTACTAATGAAAGTGCTGAAAATCAATTTGAAGTAAACGAAATAGAATTCTTTGAAGAAAAATATTTATCTATTAAAAATCTTAAAAAATGGTTTGCTAAAGATGAAGAAGCTAATCAAAATATATTTTTACTTTTTGACCGTTACGTATGGACTAAAAGAACCTTGGGTTGGGCTTCTGTTATATGTTTAATTTTAGCTATCATAGACTATCAACCTTATGTTTTAAACGTAGAAATTAATCAAAAAAGAGAACTTATTAACAAAAAAGAAGAAAAGAAGAAAATCTATGAAACATTTACTTATGACAGTGTTTATGTTCAAGAAGAAATTGGTGAAAAAACCTATCCACTAACTGAAGATTTACTCAACAAAGACGTTGAATATTCAGAATTAAAAGACCCCAACTTAGATTTTGCTATTTTATCTAAAGATACTACCGTTTTAAATCAATACTTAATAACTTATTCTACCTATAAAGCTGAACTCCCAAAATATCCTATCAAAATTAAAGCAAACAGCAATTATTATTTTAATTTTAGTCCTAATCTAATGCAAATTTTGATAACCGATAAGAACGATGTTGTTTTAGACGAAATTAATGAATACGGTTGGAAAAGATGGAACGAAAATATTGAAGGTTTTATTGTTTCTAAACCTATTTATTTTAATTCATCAGAAAATGATTCTGATATTTTTATTGGTCATTTGACTGTTCAAAAAGAACTTTATAGTTCTTTTGGTATGTTGATAGTTTCTTTTGTACTTGCTAGTTTATGGATTTTATATTTACCTATTTCAGAATGGGTTTTTCAACCTAAATCAGAAAAAAAATGAAAAAATTTGGATTCTTTATTTTATTCGCTGGCATTTTTTTGATTGTTTTTATTATTCATTTTGCTATTTCTAGCGGTGTCCCCAATAAAAACTTTAGAAAAGGGGATAAATTAAGTTCTAATTATATTTTTAATGATACAACCAAGGTTCTTCTTTCTGATTTTAGAAAAACCAATTATGTCATCAAACCCAAACCTATTTATACTTATGATGAAGACGGAGAGTTAGAAATTGAATATAAAGAATACGATAGAAGTTATTACGGTGGGGGATATAAAGGAGGCAGTTATTCCGGAGGGAAATAGTAGTTTATGATAAATAATTCTCAATGGATTTTATTCATAAATTCTTCCTTTCCATTCAATTTTTTGGGATATCCAAAAATACCAAGGTAAAAGAATTGTAATCATTAAAAAGTAAATTTGAAAGGGAATAAAATATTTCAATAAACTTTGTTTTTTTAGGTGCATACAGGCTGTCCAGAGCCATACAAAATCTGTTAACCATTTAGTTGCCCAAAATATCAAAGAAATTTGTAAAGGAAAAATAAAAAAACTTAAAAATAAAGCAGGGTAAATTAAAACATGATGAATAAAAATCAAAATGGCATACCATGGTCCTTTTTTTGCACCCTCATACCACCGTTTCCTTTGATGTAAAAAAGTTTTTAAGTCTTGAACTGGTTCAGAAATATTTAAAACCTCTGGTAAATGAACCCACTCAAATTTGCCATGATTTTTTAAAATCATTTTTTCAAATAAAACATAATCTTCCGTTAAAGAAAAATTTAAACTTTCGTAACCACCAAATTCTAAATATTTAGATTTTTTGAAACCCATATTATTTCCTACTGCTGTTATTGGAAAACCCCAGTCACTAAAAGGCTTTATTACGCTAATACTAAACAGCCAGTCTAAACCTTGAAGTTGATGAAAAAGTTGGTTTCCTTGAACAATAGTAGGTGCAGAGACCATGTCTTGATTTTCTAAGTGAGCCAGTAGGGTCTTGACCCACGTTTTGGGTAATGATATATCTGCATCGGTAATTAGGATATTTTCATGGCTTGCTAAGGGAATTAATTGAGCTAAAACATTTTGTTTACCTTTTAAATTAGGTAATTTTTTTTCGATGTTGATAACTTTTATCCATGAATACTTTTCAGCCCATTCTAATAGAGTTTGTAAACTTTGGTCTTCTGATTGGTCATTACCAATAATTACTTCCATTAAATCCTTTGGATAATCCTGAAAAATCAAAGAATTAAGAATTTGTGGTAGATTTTTTTCTTCGTTACGAACCGCAAGGATAATAGATACAGGCGATAAAGATTGATTGGTTTTAATTTGTGTGGGTTTAATCCAAAAATGTAAACAATAAACAAAATGAATGACTATATATAAAGTAATTACCATTAAAACAAAATATTCCCACATTTTTTAATCAACGGAAGAAGTTTCTTCAAAAACTTCAAAAATGGCTTCAACAGCGTAATGGTCAGATAAATCATCATTATCATCAGACCATTTACCTTTAAAGATTTTTACAAAGCCATGCTTGATTTTTAAGAAAGATTGATTAGCACGATAAAGGATATAATCTAGAGTACCTTCATCATTAGGATTTGAATTAAATTTATTTTGAGTGGAATAAGTTTTAAATTCTTTGGAATTAGCCGCATCTTTAGCATCTAAAAGAGTAAGCATTCTTATGTAACGTTGAGGGATATGACATTCTGTGTTCAAATCTCCTACAATAAATTGTGGAACTTGTGTTTTGTAATGCTTTTGAAGTAAATCAGTATAAATAGAACACATTTGTCTGTCTCTTATTTTTTGGCATTCATTACTTGACATGGATTGTAGATGAGTACCAACTACTTGAAAAGTTTGAGTACCTTTTTGTATTTCCACCAAAACAGCACCTTTCTGCGATAAACAATCAGCCCCTTTGCATCCTTCATTAAATTTAATAATATCCGTATTTACAATTGGGTGTTTAGAAAAAATCATAACACCACCGTCTTGTCCAAATAAACCAAAGTCTTTACCCGGAGGTCCTGCAAAATAAGGATATTCTTCTGTTAAGGATTTTATAAGCCTTTTTTTTATATTTTCTCTAAAAACTTCTTGTAAAACTAAAACATCATAATGATTTTCTTTTAAGTGTTTTTCAATATGATTTACTCTACCCCATTGTCCTTTGTTTATAAGAGGTAGCATAAATATATTCCAACATAAAATTTTAATTTCAGTCCCTGATTTTTTAACGACTGTTTCAGTTTGTGATAAACTTTTTTGATGTGTAAACATCAATAAAACGATTAAAAAAGTCAAAATCTTTTTCATATAATTTGAAGTGCTTATTTTTCGCAAATATATGCAATAAATACGGAACTTATAAAGAAAAATGATTAAAAAATTAAAAAATAAATTTGATACCAAAAACTAATACATCATCGGTTTGTGGTTCATTTCCTTTCCATTCTTCAAAGGTTTTTCTTAAAAGATTTTCAATATCTTGTATTTTTTTATGCTGATTTTTTAATAATAACTCACGAAAACGTGGCGAAGTAAATTTTCTATTTTGGTTTCCACCGAATTGGTCGGTATAACCATCAGTAAATAGATAAATAGCATCACCATTTTCAATATTGAGAATATGATGTTCATACTTTCTGTCTTCTTGAATGGTTGTACCTCCAACACCTAATTTGTTTCCTTTAATTTCATGTAAGTCATATTGATGCCACCAAAGTAATGGGCGACCAGCTCCCGCAAATTCCACTACTTTTTTGGTAAAATCAATTCTAATAATTGCCACGTCCATTCCATCTTTTGAACCCGATTCAGCTTGTTTTAATCTTCTAAAAATTTCTTGATGAAGTTGCTCCAATATTGTAGAAGTGGTTCTGATTTCTTTTTGGTTCACTAACTCATTTAAAATGTTATGACCAATCAAGGACATAAAAGCTCCGGGAACTCCATGACCTGTACAATCTGCAATACCTATAAAATATTGATTCCCTACTTTTTGGAACCAGTAAAAATCTCCTGAGACTATATCCCTGGGTTGATAAAATATAAAGAAATTTTCTAATTCTTTTTGCATTTCTGAAAGTTCCGGTAAAAATGCTTCTTGTATTCTTTTTGCGTAATTAATACTTTCCGTTAAATCGTGATTAATTTCTTCAATTTCTTTTTTCTGGAATAAAACTTCTTCGTTGATTTTTTCTAAAATTTGATTTTGTTGAAGTATTTTTTTCTCGGCAATTTTTTGTTCTGTTATGTCATGTGCTAATGCTAAAATGGTTTCTACTTCATTTTCTAAATTGATTTCTGGAATAATATCCACTTTTAAAATTCTATCTCCCATAATACTAGGAATAGTTAATTCGGTTTTAAGTGTTTTGGGGTTTCTAATTACTTCACGAATCATGGTATCCCAGAAAATTACAATATCATGAGAAAAATCTACTTCATGAATAGAGTTCTTAATATAAAAATCAGGTTTTTGACCCGTGTAATTTTCAATGACAGGGTTAATATAAGCAATTTTTAAATTTTTTTCAAAACGAATAATTAAATCAGTCGAATTTTCTGATAAGGATTGGAATTGTTGCCTTCTTCTTGCGTTATCTTCTGCTTTTAATCTATCCGTAATATCTTGTATATTAAGTAAATATCCATTAATGGAATGATCTTCAATCAAATTTTTTACTTTTATCTCCAAAAAAATATTTTGATGGTTTTTAAGTTTCATTTTGATTTGTAGGGTTCTTTCGCTTTCATTTCCAGAAGTAAAAAGAAAATAGAGGGTATTTTTTAAGTTATCAATATCTTCAGGAAGTATGTGTTTATAAATACCAAAACCCAAAAGTTCGTTAGGATAATAACCTAAAATGCTTAAAGATGAAGGGCTAATATATTTTAGGCTATAATCCTCATCAAAAATGGCAATAACTTCTGAAGAATTTTGAAGTATAGTTTGTAATTTTTTTTCGCTTAGAAGAAGTTCTTTTGCGGTTTGGTCTAATGCAAGCATTTGTTTTTCTAGTTTTTGGTTTATCTGTTTTACTTCAAACTGATTTTTTTCTAATTCTAAAGCATATTGTTGAAGTTCATCAGATTTAAGTTTTAATTTTTCGGTGAGTTCTTCTGCTTGTTGTAAAAGTTGAAGAGTTTTTTTGTTGTTATAAATATTACTGATTACCGAAGCAAAATTAGAAGAGATAATTTTGATAAATTCTTGTTCTTCGGGATATAAAATTTTTAAGGAAGCAATTTCTAAAACTCCATAGAGATTATCATTAGAAACTAAGGGTACAATCATTAAACAAGCAGGCTTAATAGATGATTCCCCGATATTCATATTAATGTAATCATCAGGAACATTGGTAATATAAATGGTTTCCAAAGAAATAGCTACTTGCCCGACTAATCCTTCACCAAAGAAAAAAGTTTCATGAAAAGCAGGAGATGCGTTTTGTGCATAGGTAGAAGATAAAACTAATTTAGGAATTTTAGATTCTGCATCCACAATAAATAAAGCGGCTTGTTGAGTTTTGACGTATCTACACAATTGAATGATAAATTCATCGGATAACGATTCTAAGGTATGAGATTTTCTTAATAATTCAGAAAATAGTAAATGACCTTTTAAAGCCCAATTTTTTAATTCATTTTGATTTTCAAAATACTGAATTTTTTCTTTGAGTTCTAATAAACTTTTAAAAAACCTATCATCGGTTTGTGTATCTAACGCGGGTAAACTTTTTTTATAAATAATTGCATCAGAAAAAATTTGGATTTTTTGGTAACGGTTTGATAGTATTGATAAATTTTGGGCGATAGAACTTAAAATGTTATCTTGGTCAATTTGTAGTTTAGGAGGAGTTTCTCCATCAGCTAATTGCTTTGTATAATTATGAATTTCTACAATAGGTTTCAGAACAGTTCTAACCAAGTAAGAACTCATTACCAAAATAATCAATCCTAAAACAATAACCCCAGAAGCCAAGTAAATATTAAAAAAGAATGTTTCGTTGAGGTAATTATCAAATTTGGATTTTAAAATTTTATTTCTAGAAGAAGCCAATTTATCTAACCAAAGCGTAGTTTGGTCATAATAATTTTGAAGTTTATTAAATACGATTTTTTGGGATTCTTGAAGTTTGTTTATGTCTTGTTTGAGGTGATAATCTTCCATTAATTTAGAAACTTGAAGAAAACTTTCTTCATATTTTTCTAAGTTTTGTACAAAATTTTTTAGGATTTCTTTGTCGTTGTTTGTCCATTCTTTGGATTGGTTTTGAAGAATAATTTTAATTTCTGATAAGTCTTTATCCCAAAACGGAAAAGAAAGCTGTAAATTTTCGGAATTGACTTGCGAACGAATAACACTTATATGAAGTTTCTGGATTGCAGTAGTAAGAATATGAATATTTTTTTGTACTTTCATTTTTTCATCTTCATACTCATTAATATTGGATTTAATGGAGTCTAAAAAATATAAAGAACCAATAGTAATCAGAGCTACCAACACTAAGTTAGAGGCTAAAGTGATGTTAAGGCGAAAATTTAAAGATTTATAAAACTTCATTTAAAATCAAGTGATTAAGAGTTCTTAAAAAATCAGGAATTTGATTAGGTTTAAGTTGGAGGTCAATATGAGTAATTTTAAGAGCAGCTTCGGGCATAGTAATCATAGAGCAAGTATTCAAATCTTGAATGATAGTAAATCCACCTCTTTCTTTAATAGTTCTCATACCATCAGCACCATCTTTATTGGCACCAGATAATAAGATTGCTAATAATTTATCTCTATAAACATCAGCAGCAGATTCAAACATTACATCAATGGAAGGTCTAGAAAATTGAACTAATTCGGTGGTTGCTAAAGAAATCATTTTTTTGTTTTCAATGAGCATGTGATAATTTGCAGGAGCTAAATATGCAATATTTTGTTGAATAAGGGTTTTATCGTCTGGTTCTTCAATTTTAATTTTGGATTTAATTTCAAGAGCTTCTTTGAAGCCCTCTCTTTTATCTTTTAAACGATGTAAACACATAAAAATAGGCAGTACAAAAGGTTGAGGAAGCTCCGCTAATATTTGAGTAATAACAGTAAAACTACCCGCTGAACCTCCAATAACAATAGCTTCAAACTTTTTATTTTTTAAGATGCTTTCAAAATTCATGATTTAATTTTTCGGAAGATTTTTTCATGAGAATTAACAGTTTCAAATTTATCGGCTATTTTACACCAAATCAAAGATTCTTTAGCACCTAAACACAAAAAACCGTTCATAAATAAACTGTTATGTAACAACTCAAATACACGATTTTGTAGTTCCTGATTAAAATAAATCATGACATTTCGGCATAAAATTAAGTCAAATTTATAAAAATGAACATCTCTTGCTAAATCATGATGTTTAAATTTTACGTTTTGAATTAATCTTTTATCAAATTGCATCATTCCATTTTCAATGGTGTAATAATCTGATAATTGTCCTGGGAACTCTGTTTTTGCGTAATTTTCATGATAAAAATCTAGATTTCTTACAGGGAAAGCAGCAGAAGCGGCTTTTTGTAAAACTACATGGTTAATGTCAGTAGCATAAATTTTGGCTTTGTTTAGAATCCCTTCTTGGTCTAACAAAATGGCTAAAGAAATCACTTCTTCACCTGTTGAACATGCGGCATGCCATACATTAAATTCAGGTTTAGTTGCTAAAATGGGTATTACTTGCTGTTTTAATGCTTTATAAAAAGTAGGGTCTCTAAACATTTCCGTTGTGTTGACAGTAATATCCAAAACGAACTGTTCAAAAAATGAAGGTTCAAATAATATTTTTTGAATGAGTTTATCTATACTTTTTAAACCGTATTTTTTTAGTACCATTAAAATTCTCCTTTTGAAAGAGGAAACTGCATAATTTCCAAAATCGTAACCATACTTTGTAAAAATAGCATCGGTTAATTTGGTTATCTCTTCTAATTCAATATGAATAATTTCTTCGTCGGGTCTGTTGAACATAAATCTTATTTTTGATAAGCTATAACGGTATATTTTACAATTTCATTTTCTAAATTTTTGATAGGTTGAATAAACACTTCCAATCTTTTGTGTTGAATAAACACTTCACCTTTCCAAGAAGGATTTTCTAAAAATTGTTCTTGGGTTTCTTCTAACCAATTTTTACTTAATCGAGGTATCACAATATCCCACTTTGTATAAAAATAATTTTGTGAGTCAAGGTCAAATAAGTTACAAATATGTTCATTAGCATAACTTATAAAACCGTTTTTATCAATTTCCGCAATATACCAAAAATTTCTGAATATTTGTTCTTTTTGTTGAAGTTCGTATCTTAAATTTTTAAATTCTTGTAATGAAAATAAAACGGATTCTAAATTATTTTCAAGGGAATTTTTTTGTTCTTGTAATTCTTGGATTTGGTGATACCATTTTGTAACCTCATGAAATATACCCCAATAAGTATAATCTTCGTTTTCAATATCTAATAAAATAGAAAGTTCAAAAGTTTTATCATTATGAGTGAATGTATATGCCCAGAATGCAGTTTCACTTAATGAATTGAGCATTTCATGGATTAAGTTTTCATTAATATGATTTTGGATAAGAACTGCAAAAGGTTGCCCAATTACTTCATCTGGGTTTAATTCAAAAATTTCTAATAAATTTTGAGATACCCATTCTAAATTACCTTCATAATTGGCTTTAAAGGCATCAATAAATTCAGGTAAATAAGGATTATTCGTTGAAACACTATTTTGAATTTGATTTTGAAGTTCTAAAATTTGTTTTTTGTAGTTATCTTCAGCTTCTTCAGCTTTTTTGAGTGCTTCTCGAATTCTAAGTGATTGATTTTTTTGAGCAGTAATATCAAAAGCGACACCAATAAACTTATAAGGTTGATGATCCAATCCTAAAACAGGAGTAATAGTTAAAAGAATCCAAAATTCATTTCCTTTTTTATCTAAATTACAAATTTCACCTTTCCAAACTTTTCCTGAATAAATAGTTTCGTTTAGTTCATGGTAGAATCTTTCAGAATGTTTTTGAGATTTGAGAATATTATGTTTTTTTCCTTTTACTTCCTCAAAAGAATAACCCCAAATGCTTAATGCTTCGTCATTTACGTAAGTAATGATGCCATCTTTATCAGTTTCAGAAACTAAAGCCGATTGATTGATAGCATTAATTTGGCCAGAAAGTTCCATTTGAGTTTCTAGCATTTGAGCTTGAACCTCTTCCATGGTTTTAGAATATTTTCTTAATTCTTCTTCATTTTTTTGGGATTCTTCTAAAACTTGTTTTATTCTGATGGCTTGGCGTTTTTGTTTGGTAATATCAAATGCAACAGCAATAAATTTTACAGGATTTTGATTTTCATCTAAAACCGGAGTAATGCTAATGTTTACCCAAAATTCTGAACCGTTTTTAGATTGGTTTTTTAGTTCACCTTTCCATACATTACCATCAATAATGGTTTGCCATAACTCTTGAAATAAACTTTCAGGGTGTTCATTAGATTTAATGATGTTGTGTTTTTTCCCTAAAACTTCTTCAAGGGAATACCCCCAAGTTCTTAAACCTTCTTCATTTACAAATAAAATATTACCTTCTAAATCGGTTTCAGAAACTAGTGCGGCATTGTTTACTGCGGAAATTTGACCTTCCAATTCAACTTGGGTTTTACGTATAATAGCGGCGTTTTCTTCTAATAATTTTTGTTGTAACTGGGACTGTTCTAATGCGGCTTTTAAATTTTCATCTAATTCTTTTTGAACTGTAATATCTAAAATGGTTCCATCTACAAATTGTAAGTTACCAAATTCGTCATATAGACCTTTACCTTTATCTCGGACCCAACGAATTTTTTTATCTTTTGTAACAATTCTGTAATCAATGGAATAAGGCTGTCTATCTTCTAAAGATTTTTCAATATAGGTTTTTACATCTTGAAGGTCTTCATCGTAGATAAGTTTAATGAAGGTTTTACGTTTATTATATAAAAGTTCAATGGCAGCAAAACCTGTAACCTCATAAACATGGCTATTTACTAAGGTGATAGTCCAATCTTCATCATTCATTCTACGGTAAATAATACCGGGAACATTAGAGAAGATAGAATCCATTTGTTCTTGTTTTTTACGAATTTCTTCTTCTTGTTTTTGAGCTTTATTTAAGGCTTCTCTTAAAAGTTGTTCTTGAATTTTGATTTTGGTAATATCAAATTGAACGTTGATATATTTAACGGGTTTACCCTCAGTTCCTAAAACGGGAGTAATAGTAGTAGCTACCCAAAATTCTGAACCATCTTTTGCTTTATTGCAAATTTCTCCTGACCATACTTTTCCTTCTGAAATGGTCTGCCACATTCTAATAAAAAAGTCATCAGTATGGTAATCAGATTTTAAAATACGTAGATTTTGCCCAATGAGTTCTTCACGAGAATATTTAGAAACAATTATAAATTCATCATTTACTGTTAAAATATTGCCTTGCAAATCGGTTTCAGAAACGATAGTAGAATTATTAATAGCATTGATTTGCCCACGAAGCTCAATTTGAGTTTCCAACATTTTTTGAGCATTTTTACGAAGTTCTTCTTCTTGTGCTTGAGCAACATCCAGAGCTTGTTTAATTCTTTCAGACTGTCTTTTTTGAGCGGTAATATCAAAAGATACTCCAATATATTTTAGAGGTTTACCATCAAAGCCCAATACGGGAGTAATAGTAGCCTTTACCCAATAAAATTGACCGTCCTTTGCTTTATTACAAAACTCACCATGCCAAACACGTCCTTCGGAAATGATTTTCCATAATTCAGCATAAAGCGTTTCATGGTGTTGCCCGGATTTGAGCATTCTATGATTTTGACCTAACAATTCTTCTCTGGAATATTTAGAAACTCTAACAAATTGTTCATTAAGTGTAGTAATATTACCTCTTAAATCGGTTTCAGCAACAATCGCAGCGTTGTTTAATGCTCCAATTTGCCCGCGTAACTCTACTTGCGTTTTTCTCATTTCTTCTTGTGCTTCCATGAGTTCATTAGTAGTTTGGCGTAATTCTGATTCTTGTGCTTTGGAAATATCTAGTGCAGTGCGAATTTGTTCTTCTTGTTGTTTTTGAGCAGTAATATCAAATGCTACTCCAATGTATTTAATGGGTTTATAATCTAACCCTAGAACAGGAGTAATCGTTAAATTAATCCAATAAAAGGAACCATCTTTTGCGCGATTTTTTATTTCGCCTTTCCAAACGAAACCTTGAGTAATGGTTTTCCATAAATCTTCAAAAATACTATCCGGCTGATGTCCTGATTTCAAAAGTCTATGATTTTGACCAATGATTTGGTCTCTTGAATATTTGGTAATTTTTAAAAAAGTATCATTTACATTAAAAATTCTTCCTTGTAAGTCGGCTTCAGAAACAATTCCTGCATTATTTAATGCATTAATTTGCCCAGTTAATTCAATTTGAGTTCTTTTCATTTCTTCTTGTTGGGCTTCTAATTCTTCGGCATTTTGGCGAAGTTCTTCTTCTTGTGCCATTGATTCTTCTAATGCAATACGAATTTGCTCTTCTTGATTTTTTTGTTGGGTAATATCAAATTGTACAGTAATAAACTTGACTAAATTACCTTGATTATCTTTTACAGGTGTAATAACAGTATCCACCCAATAAAAAGTGTTATCTTTAGCACGATTTTTTATTTGACCTTTCCAAACATTGCCTTCTAAAATAGTATCCCATAAGTTTTTAAAAAATGCTTTGGAATGGTGCCCAGAATTTAATATTTGATAGGTATTGCCTAGCAATTCATCTTTTCTAAATCCGTAAGTATTTAAGAATTGGTGGTTAATAAAAGTGATAGTACCATCTGGTTGAGCTTCTGAAACAATGGCTGAATTATTTAAAGCGGCTATTTGCGCAGAAAGTTCTTGTTGAGAAAGGATGAGTTTTTCTTGGGTTTGAAGCATTAGCTGATTTTTTTCTAACAATTCATTTTGTTTTCTTTGAAGTTCTTCACTTAAAATTTGAGATTCTTGTAGAAGTTTAAGAGTTTTCTCTTTATTTTTTAAATTGGCTAATGCTGCACCAATAATTTCTGATATCCTTTTTGCAAATTGTAAATGAATTTCATCAAAATAACTAAGAGTTGCTAATTCTATGGCTCCGTGAACCTGTTGATTATAAATCAAAGGAATTACCATCAAAGCTTTGGGTTTCGCTTCTCCAAGTCCAGAGGTAAGTATGATATAATTATCAGGAACTTCTTGGATAAAAATAAAATCTTTGGTTTTGATGGATTGACCTATGAAGCCTTCACCCAGCTTAAATTTTCTATTTTTTTGAGTTTCCGAATAAGCATAAGAAGCAGCTAAAGAAATTTCTGAGGTTTCATGATCAAAAATAAAAAATGCACCTTGATGCGCTTGTAAATATTTTGGTAATTGGCTAATGATTTGGTCTGCAAGAATTTCTGTTGAATCAGATTGGCGAATATATTCAGAAAAAACAGCTTCTCCTTCAATCATCCAATTTCTTTTATTGTCTTCCTCTGCAACTTGTTTTAAACGGGCTTGCATACTCAATAAAGATGATCCTAATTCATCATTCTCTGATAATAAATCTAAGTGGGATTTGAAATTTCCTTCTCCAATAGTAACTGCAAATCTTGCCCATTTGTGGATGTTCGAAGCGATATTTTGAATTCCTTGAGTAATTTCTCCAAATTCATCATTCACAATAGCCACTTCTCTTTTTCTTGTATCTCCTTTTTCTAAATCTGAAATTAATAAACGAACTGACTTTAAAGCATTGGAAATTCTAAAAGAAGTAGATAAACTGATTAACAATATCAAAGCCCAACCAATTAGAGCTATAATGATATAATAGTAAATTTTATCTTGAAAAAATTGATTTTCTTCTTTGGCTTTATTTTCGCTAAATTCTAATTCAAAATTGATGAATTCATCAATAATTTGCATTAAATCGGACAAAGGACCAACTACTAAACCATTGAAGTAAGTATTTGCATTTATATAATTTTTGGGTTGGAAACTGTTTAAAGTATCTTTCCAAATAGTAATATTTTGTTTGAGAAGGCTTAGTTGCCTATTTACTCTTTGATTAAAATCTTTTTCTTTGGGAGTATCTATTAAGTTTTGGAATTGTTCCCATGTTTTATCAAATTTTCCGTATAATGATTTAAGTTGTTCATTGTAGTTCTCTAATTGATTGTTAGAAATTCCCGGTTTGATTTGATGAACAGTGTTTTTAATTTCAAATATATAAGTTTTAATTTCATTGAGTTGGCTTGTAGCTAAATTATGTTGAATAATAGAATTATTGGCTTTTTCAAAGCTATCTTTTAATTGAAATAAAAAGTACACTAAAATTAAGGTAATAACAAAAGTTGAAAAAGTCAAAATCCATAATCTAAGCCTTACATTTAAAGCAATTCCGCTAGAAGAACCTTTATTTTCATTAGTATTTTTTTTTTTTGACATTTTTTCAATACAAGTTGCAAAAATATTAAATAAACGCTAAACTAACAAATTAGGGTTTTCCACAAAAAAATTTAAGGCTTCAATGCCATGGACTATTGTTTGTTTAGATAATGATTCATCATTTCATTCCATTTGTCTTTGATATTAGGCTGGCTTTCTTCGAAGATTTGAAATTGTAATCCTTGATTATTTACATAAACATAAAAAAAATCTTTGTTAATTTTGGTTCTAATTTCTTTAATATCTAATTTTAATTTCGTAGGTTTATAACCTAAAAACCAATCAAATTTTAAAAATTCTACAATAACTTGGTCTTTATCTAAAGCAAGGAAGTAGATATGTTTAGCATTTTTAGACGGTAAAATTGCCCAAAGTAATACTACAATAGAAATTATAATAGATACATAAGGAAAAAACGATTTACCTTGATTGGCTTTTATGTTATCCTCAGAGTAAAATTCAAAAAATTCTATTACAGTTCCTACTATCAAAAAAAGTAACACTGCCAATATAACATATAGAAGTCTATTACTTTTGTAGTTTGGGTTTTCATTAATAAAAATTTGCATAATATTTATGTTTACGATACAAATATAAGGAAAAATCAAAAAATCAAATTTTTGAAGCTTATTTTTGATTAAGCTAGAGAAATGCAAAGGGTTTAGCACTGCTTTTGGTAGCGAAGTATGAGCAGGCAAAGGATTGTAAAGCATTGGAATGCCGAAGCGTTAGTAAAGCTCACTTTATCAAACTCAATGTAAACGTAACAGCCCGACCCGAATGCGAAGCATGAGAGGCACGCCCACAACTCAATTCAACTTAATTTTATCCGGCACTACAAATGAAGCAGGAAAATTTTTTAATAATACATAAACCATCTGTTCTGCTTCAAATTTCGTTAAGAAATCACCCACACGTAGTTTATAATAAGGTCTATCGTAAACTTGATAAATTTTTAGATTTGAATTGAGTTCAGAAAATTCCATTCGAGCTTTTTTGATTACATTTTGATCCATAGTTGAAACAATTTGAATACGGAAACCATCTTGTTCTTTTTGTTTTTCAGAAAGGTTTTGATGAAGGGTAATCAAATCTTCTAACCCTTTGGAATAATCTTTTTCTATCGAAGGTTTAATAAAGATAGGGTCTTTGATACGAGAAGGTTTAGAATTAGAAACCATAATGCGATCATAAGGATTGACAAATTCTGATTTGACTCTATAATTTTGAGGTCTTTCAAAATCTGCTTGTGCCATTAAAATAGTTGAATTTCCCAAAATCAATAAAAAAATCCATTGAAACATTTTATTCAAAAACAATTAAAACTTGGTTTTTATCAACTGCATTACCTTCACTTACTTTAATTTGAGCAATTTTAACATCAACAGGTGATTTTAAAATGTTTTCCATTTTCATAGCTTCTAGTGTTAATAGTGGCTCACCTTTGGATATGAAATCTCCCACGTGAACCATAATTTTTTTAATTAAACCGGGCATTGGAGATTTTAATTCTTTAATTTTCTTTTGATTTTGATTACTCAATCCCATAGATTGCAATAAAACATCTAATTCGGATTGGTATTTTGTTAAAACAGTTTTACCATTAATTCTCCATTCAGATGTTTGTTCTTCTAAATTTTTTGAAATTAATTTTAATGAAATGGATTGATTATGATAAAGAATATGCCAGTGATTTTCTTCAATTTTTTCAATGGATAAATCTTTTTTTAGATTTTCTAAATCTTTGAGTAAAAATTCTTGATTTTCTATAATGACTTTCATAAAACTACCAAATTAAAGCTGCCGAACCCCAAGTAAAACCTGAACCAAAAGTAGCTACAATTACTTTATCTCCTTTTTTCATAAAATTTTCTTGTAATGATTCGTGCATACAAATAGGAATAGTTGCTGCGGTTGTATTACCATATTTATGAATATTCACAAAAAACTTATCCATAGGCTGATGGAGCTGCTTTGCTAAACTTTCAATAATTCTTGCATTAGCTTGATGAATTAAAAAAACATTGACATCATCAACAGACCAATTTTGAGTTTGACATGCTTCTAAAATCGCTTCTGTCATACGAGTAACAGCATGTTTAAATACTTCACGACCATTCATGTAAGCATGTAAACCTTTCATATCAGGATTTACTTTGGGTCTTCTTTTGGTAGTGGGTTCAGGAACCCAGAGACTTTCAGCAAATTTTCCTTGAGTATATAAATGAGTAGATAATATACCGCAGGGTTCATCTGTTGCTTCTACGACCACAGCACCTGCACCGTCTCCAAATAAAACCCCAACGGTTCTACCTTCATTACTAAAATCTATGGTTGTGGATTGTACTTCTGAACCCACTAACAAAATTCTTTGATAGCGACCGCATTTTATATACATTTCTGCAATAGACATTGCGTATAAAAATCCTGAACATTGCATTCTAATATCCAACATAGGAACCGTGCTTTCAGGACTTATTTTAGCTTGTAAAAAACAACCAGAACCCGGAAAATATGCTTCTGGACTTAATGTAGCAAAAATACATAAATCCATATCGTCAAATTGAAAACCTGAATTTTGGAGGGCCATTTGAACCGCAGGCACCGCCAAATCTGCTGGACCTTCTTCTTTGGTTTCCCAATCTATGTAATGTCTTTCTTTAATACCTGAACGTTCTGTAATCCATTCATCAGATGTATCATAAATTTTTTCTAAATCAAAATTGGTAACGACTTTTGGAGGAACATAAAATCCTGTACCTACAATGCGAGCAAATTTCATCCCTAAGTTTTTTGCAAAAATAAGTATTTTTTAATTTCATTCCATCAATTTTTTTGTAGACTGGTTATCCACTGGTTAAGAACGCAGTAAGAAACGCTCTTAATGCTATAAATTTTCGTATTGAATTCAATTAGCTTTGCTTATTTTTATCTTTTCATTAGACAACTCATTTGTTTCCCAAAATATATTATATTTGCCAAAATTTTTATGAAAAAGTTTATATTCCTTTTTTGTTTAGGGTTTTGCTTTTTTGTGGGTTTAAAATCTCAAAATTTCAATATTGAATATTCCGACGTTTTGAATGATAATCCTTACAAAATTAAAGTGGATTTTACGGGAAATAAGATCATCAAAAAAGAGGATATTAAAGTTCAGTATGCAGAGAAGGATTTAGATTTTGAATTTCAATCTCATGATGTGAATGCATCAAAAGGAAGAGTTTTTTGTATTCTCGTAGAAACCACTGGATTTACCCATGCAGGACCTATCAAAAATTTTAAAAATGCTATTCCCCAACTTTTAGATTTATTAAACCCAGAGGATAAAGTAGCATTATGTTCTTTTAGTGAAGCTACTCCTGATAAAGGTACAAGCTTAAAAATTTTATCCAAAGAGTTCGTTGAAGATAAAACTATTATCAAAAATTTAACCAATAAGTTAGTTACTAAAATTGATACCAATGCACAAGCTGATATCTATAAAAGTATTTATGAAGCTTTAGATTGGATGAATGAACAAAAAGATTTGCCTGAACAAAAGTATTTAATTGTTTTTACTGCTGGTATTAATCAAAGTTTATCTACTATTAGACGTGAAGACTGTGAAAATAAATCCACTTCTTTAAATATTCCTATTTATTCAGTAGTGCATAAAACTTGGACAGCTTATTCTGGTGATAATTTTAAATTGCTTTCTGATAATACCAAAGGACGTTTTAAGTTTGTAGATAAACCTCAAACAATAACTGAATTTTTATCCGCTGCATTGAATTTAGAAGTTGAAAAATCGGTTTTAAGCTACAAATATCAAATTATTTTTCAACCTGAGAAAGTTCAATCGGGTATGAATACTTTTGATTTAATCATTCAAGATGAAATAGTTAAAGGAGAATTTATAATTGAAAAAAAAATGGATACACAATTTGAGACAATTTTGTTTATTGCAGCAGGAATCGGTGTTTTATTAATTGGAATAGGATTTTTTATGAAAAGTAAAAAAGAAGAGGTCAACCAACCTGCAAAACCTCTTTCTACACCAATTTCTTATTCAAATATACCACAAACTCCACCAAAATCAGAAATCAAACAACCAAATTTAGCAAATACTATCGTAAATACTCCACCGATTGCAGAAGTTCAAAAGACAGCAATTGCCTCTTCCAATATTCCTACTTTAAAAATTGTTTCTGTGAATGGTACACAAATCCACCGTATTGAAAAACTTCCTCTAACTATCGGAAGAGAATCTTATAATGATGTAGTCATTCAAGATAATTCAGTTTCTAAGAAACATGCTGAACTTTATTTTGATAATGGCTTCTTTTATTTGTTGGATTTAGACTCTACTAATGGCTTAGTAGTTAATGGGCAAAAAATAGCCAAAGTACAGTTAAAAGAAAACGAAAAAGTATATCTCGGAAACGCAACTTTAGAACTTTATTTAGCATAAAATATCATACAATTATGAGACGTATCATAACGCTTTTATTTATGGGATTATTTGTTTATTCATGGGTATTCCCTAACGATAAAGACCAAACTGCACCTCTTTCAGAACTTGAAGAGGAATTAAAAAATATTGCTCAAGAAATTTTAAATAACGATTCTCTTGAGTACAAACTAGAAATCAACTTAGTTTTTCAAAAACGTTTGTATAATATTCTTCAACGAGAAGATAGCTATAACTACAAATTTACTAACTTAAAAACGGTTTCAAGGATTTATCCTGAGGATAATTCTTTTAGAATTTTTACATGGTACATCACTGACCTTACCTATAAAATGTGTCATTATTATGGAATGGTTCAAAGAAAAATTACTACAAAAGATGGCAAAACGAAAATTGTAGTAGTTCCTTTAATAGATAAAACAGATTATCAACCTGCTGTGGAAGCAACAGTGCTAACTCCTGAAAATTGGATGGGTGCTTTGTATTATGTCCCCAAAAACAAAGAGTTTGGTGTTACTACTTATGAAGGTATGACTTATCGTTATAACCCCATTAAACAAAAACAAGTCAAAGAGAAATATAAGTTTTATGTGATCTTAGGTTGGAATGGTCATGATATTTCTACAAATTATAAAATCATAGACACTATTAATTTTGAGGATAAAAACGATACTTCTATTGTTACATTTGGCTTACCTGTTTTTTATTTTTCAAGAATGCCCAAGTCAAGAGTGGTAGTGGAATATTCAGACAATTCTACTGTAACCTTAAATTACGCAAAAGTGATAAGAAAAGGATTTTTAGGTTTTAAGAAAAAACAAGAAATGATTGTTTATGACCATATTGTTATGCCTAAAAACACCAGAGAAACGGCTTATTGGCAGGCTGGTCCTGATGGTACTTATGATGGATTAGCATTTTATAATAAATTTTATGAAAATCGTAAAGGATTTTTTGGTTATCATAAAAATGTTACGGTTTATGTGCCTGAACTAGATAAATATAACCCAAAAGTCGTTCAAAAACAAGCAGAAGCAGAAAGAAAACGCCTTCAAAAAGAAGGATTATATATACCCAAAAATAAAAATCCAGAAAAATAAAATATGATAGAAAAATTCAAAAATGTTGTAGTAGTAGGCGGCGGTACTATGGGAAATGGTATTGCTCATGTATTTGCATTAAAAGGTTACTCTGTAACTTTTGTAGATCTAACCCAAGAAACTCTAAAAAAGGCTATTGAAACCATCACCTCTAATTTAGATAGACAAGTTAAAAAAGGTTCTATTACTGAAGAACAAAAAAATTTCACAATTCAAAGAATCTTACCCTCAACTAATTTACCCGATTCCGTTAAAAATGCAAATTTAGTGGTAGAAGCGGTAAATGAAGACCTAGAACTAAAAGCTAAAATTTTTGAAGTACTTGATAAAAACGCACCTTCAGACTGTATATTGGCTTCTAATACTTCTTCTATTTCTATTACCAAACTTGCTTCTTTTACCAAAAGAAGTGATAAAGTGATTGGAATGCACTTCATGAATCCTGTTCCTTTAATGAAATTAATTGAAGTCATTAGAGGTTATGATACTTCTGATGAAGTTTGTAATGCAATTTTAGAACTTTCTAAAGACTTAGATAAAGAACCGGTAGAAGTGAATGACTATCCCGGATTTGTTGCTAATCGTATTTTAATGCCTATGATTAACGAGGCTATTTATACCTTATATGAAGGAGTTGCAACCAAAGAAGCCATTGATACTGTAATGAAATTAGGTATGAACCACCCCATGGGTCCCTTAACATTAGCAGATTTTATTGGTTTAGATGTTTGTTTATCTATATTAAGAGTTTTGTATGATGGTTTTGGTAACCCCAAATATGCTCCATGCCCATTATTAGTAAACATGGTAACAGCTGGTCATCTAGGAAGAAAAACCGGTAAAGGTTTTTATGACTATAGCCAGAAGTAATTTTCAATTAATAAAAATATATTTTTCTACTCACAAACTTTTGTGAGTAGTTTTTGTTTATTCAATCAACAGAAATTCATGAAATATCTCAATACAATTACCTCTGAAAAACTTGGTTTTCAAGAAATTATTTTAATTCTAAAAGTTTTTGCTAAAAGCTCTAAAACCAAACAACTTTTTGATACATTAGAGCCCTTTGCTAATATCAATCATATTCTTCAAGAACTCCAAAAAACAGAAGAACTTAAAAATCTTTTTCTTTACGAAGGGAATTTCCCTTTTGGTGATTTTGGAAATCTCTCCTCTCTAATTTATAAATTAAGCATAGAAAATGCTGTTATTCAAGAAAATGACTGGAAAACCCTTTTAAATGCTCTAAAAATTTTTAGAAATACGCAATTGTATTTTCTTGGAAATAAAGAAAAAGCTCCTTTATTTCATCACTTTGCAAATCAATTTATTTATGACACTCATTGGATACGTAAAATTGAACAAATTATTGATGAAAATGGTAAAATTAAAAACAATGCTTCATCTTTATTATTAGAAATCAGAAATTTATATTCACAAAAACTTCAAACGTTAAGAAACAAACTTCTCAAAATTTTACGTTTTGCTAAACAACAAGGTTGGTCAGAAGATATGGAAATTACCATACGTAATGACCGTTATGTTATTCCATTAAAAGCAGATTTTAAAGGAAAAATCAAAGGCTTTGTGCATGATATTTCTCATACAGGTTTTACTATTTTTATTGAACCTACTGAAACATTGGATTTAAATAATGAACTCAAAGAGCTTGAACTCAAAGAAGAACAAGAAATTCAAAGAATTTTATCGGAATTAACAGATTATTTTCGTAATTATTTGTATGACATTCAAAAAATTGAAGAATATTTACAGGAAGTAGATTATTATTATGCAAAAGCTAAATTAGCCATTCAATTAAATGCCAAATTACCTCAATTTACTGAACAAAGATTTTTAAAAATAACCGATGGAAAACATCCGCTTTTGCTACTTAAAAATCAAAATGTTGTGCCTTTATCCATTGAATTAGAAGAGAATCAAAGAATTTTATTGATTTCGGGTCCTAATGCAGGAGGGAAATCGGTTGCGCTAAAAACAATAGGTTTATTAACATGGATGTTACACTGTGGTCTATTGGTTCCGTGTGATGAAAGTTCTCATTTCTTTTTTATAGACCGTTTATTTTTATCTATTGGTGATGACCAATCTATTCAAGATGATTTATCTACCTACACCTCTCATTTATATCAACTAAAAACTATGCTTTTGAATATGACACCCAAATCTTTATTTTTAATTGATGAATTTGGTTCTGGAACTGACCCTTTAGTAGGTGGTGCTATTGCGGAAGCTATATTAGAACAATTTATTGATTTACAAAGTTTTGGTGTAATTACTACTCATTTTTCTAACTTAAAACTTTTTGCTGAACAAAATCCTGTAGTAGTCAATGCGGCAATGATGTTTGAAAGCAAAACATTAAGTCCTACTTATCAACTGATACAAGGAATTCCCGGTTCTTCTTATGCTTTTGAAATTGCACAAAAAGTAGGTATCCCTCAAAGTACCTTAGATAAAGCCAAAGATAAAATTGGTAAATCTCAATCCAACATTGAAGAGTTGTATTTAAACCTTAAAACCAAAGTAGTTGAAATGCAAAAAGAATTAGATACCTATAAATTTCAAAATGAAGAGCTTGAAAACCTTATTCAATATAATAAAAACCTCAAAAATAAATTGGAAGAAGAACGTAAAAAAGTTCAAAAAGAAGTTAGAAAACAAGCACAATCAGAACTTCAAGAAGGAATTTTACAAATCCAAAAGTTAATCAAAGAAGCAAAAAAATCTTCAAAAGATGTTGAAAAACTGAAATCTATTCAAGAAACACTAAAAAAAGAAGAAAAAATCGTCCAAGATGAACTTCAAGAACTTGTATCACAAGAACCAGAAACCTTGGAAAATGTAGAAATTAAAAATGGGGATACTGTAATATGGAAATCTCAAATTTTTGAAGTTTTACAAATTCATAATGATACAGCAACCATTGGAGCTGGAGTAATGAAAGTTCAAGTAAAACTCAAAGAATTAAAAAAATTAAAAGAGGCTTTAAATTTAGAAAACACGGTTTCTAATGTTCCTGTGTATTCAAAAAAAATGGAAATGAGTTCCGAATTGGATTTGAGAGGCATGAGAGTAGAAGAGGCTTTGAAAGTTTTGGATAAATATTTAGAGGATGTTATGGTTTCTGGATTAAATCAATTTAGGATTGTTCATGGAACAGGTACAGGAGCTTTAAAAATAGCTGTAAGGCAAATGTTAAAGAAATATCACAAAGTTGAGTTTCGTGAAGAACATCCAGATTTTGGTGGTGCCGGAGTTACAGTTTGTGAAATTAAATAATAAGTTACTTGTATTCATAGGATTTTAACTTACGAAGAATTAGAAGATAAAAAATTAAAATTTTTGATTTGCTTTTTTATGCGGTTGTTGAGTGGTGAGTGAATCGAACGTACCGAAACAACTGCTTTCCCAAAAACATGGTCATTTCGATACGGCTTCGCTTACTCAAAGATCATCTGTACGGAAACGTCTACTCACAAATATTGTAATTAGAAGTTTTTTATCCTAAAATTTGATATTTTGCGTAAATAAATAATGCTATCCAAATTAATCCTTTAATCAAAAAGAATAGAAAACCCACAAAACCGATTTTTTTGAACCATTCTTTGATTTTAGGATTCATGAATAAAATTTAATTACGATACATCACTTGTTTTACTGCATGAACGACTTTTTTTACATTGGGTAAATAGGCTTCAATCAAAGTTGGAGCATAAGGAAGAGGTACATCAGAACCTGTAATGCGAAGAATAGGAGCATCTAAATAATCAAAAGCACGTTTTTGAATCATATAGGTAAGCTCGCCTGCAATAGCCGCTAAGGGCCATGATTCTTCCACAATCACACAACGATTAGTCTTTTTTACAGATTCTACAATAGTGTCATAGTCAATAGGTCTTAAAGACATTAAATCAATCATTTCTGCTTGTATTCCTTCATTTTCTAATGCTTTACAGGCATCTAATGCAACATGAACCATTTTACCAAAAGAAATAATGGTTACATCGGTACCTTGTCTTTTTATATCAGCTTTTCCGATAGGAATTAAATATTCATTTTCAGGAACTTCTCCTTTATTACCATACATTAATTCTGACTCCATAAAGATTACGGGGTCATTATCACGGATTGCGGTTTTCAGTAAACCTTTTGCGTCGTAAGGAGTTGAAGGTGTTACAACTTTTAAACCGGGACAATTTGCATACCAATTTTCAAAACATTGAGAGTGTTGAGCACCTAACTGACCTGCATTTCCAGAAGGACCTCTAAAAACTATAGGTACATTATATTGTCCTCCACTCATAGAAAGCATTTTGGCTGCACTGTTAATTACTTGGTCAATAGCAACTAACGAGAAATTAAATGTCATAAATTCAATAATAGGTCTTAATCCTACCATAGCGGCACCAACGCCAATTCCAGCAAAGCCTAGTTCAGAAATAGGAGTATCTACTACTCTTTGAGCACCAAACTCATCTAACATACCTTGGCTTACTTTATAAGCACCGTTATATTCAGCCACTTCTTCCCCCATTAAAAATACATTGGGGTCTCTACGCATTTCTTCTTGCATAGCTTCACGAAGTGCTTCTCTAAATTGTATTACACGCATTGTTTACGATTGATTGATTTGCAAATATCTATATTTTTTCTTTTTATACCAAAATTTTCTTTTGAGTTAAATTTAAGATTATAAAAGTATCATAACTCTATTCGGTTTGGATTGGTGTATTTAATACTCATTTATAATTTTTCTATTTCTTCCAATGAAAATCCTGTTTTTTCTGATATAACCTTACTATCAACTCCCAAAGACTTTAATAACTTAACAGTCTCAACTAATTTAATATGCTCCTCTTCCGCCCTTTTCTTTTCCCCTTCCGCTCTTTTCTTTTCTTCCTCTAATAATCGTTCTTTTTCCTCTAATTCCTTCTTACTTTCCTCTAACGCTCTTAGGTATTTCTTCTCTTTATCTTCAAACATCGCATTTACTGTTCGCCATGCCTCTTGCTCCGTCTCTATTAACTTCCTCTCATTCGGATTTGTTCCCGTATAATGCAATATCTCTGCCGTCAATTTTAGCTCTTCATTATCTAT
>CALLMJ010000006.1 GCA_938006875.1 uncultured Bacteroidia bacterium | reverse complement strand
GATAATTAAAATACTTAACTATTCATCAAATTTTTCCACATCATAAGAAATAAGTGCTTTGATGTGTTGTGGATTATTATGTATGTTTTTGTATATCATGGAATTGTCAATTTTTTTAACGAATAATTAATTTCACAATTTACAAAAATCTTGTTCATTTTATCTAACCTAAAAAAATTTATTAGATTTGCAGTGAATATTAATTCAAGTTGTTATGTTTAAAAAATTATTAGCACTTTTAGGTTTCAATGGAAAACAAGAAGTTGTTTTAAATGAAAAAGAAGTTATGCTTCAAAAGATTAGGGAAGAGCGTGCAAATAATTTCCCCACAATTAAAAATTGGGCAATAGATACTTATCACAGTACGATAAATTTTAGGGTAATGCACATGGGGATTGCGGAAGTAATAGGAAAATTTAAAGATTGGAAATGTGATTTTCAGGGTACCTCACCCGCTTTTTCCGATATGAAATTAAAGGTGACTATCCAAGCCGCCTCAATTGAAACGGATATGGTGGCAAGGGATATGCATCTAAAATCGCCCGAATTCTTGGATGCAGAAAAATTTCCTACTATAGAATTTCAATCTACTTCTATTTCTTGGAAACCATTAAGAAGTTTTATCATTAATGGAAATTTAACAATTAAAGGAATAACCAAACCCATTCAATTAGAAGGTCAATTAAAAAATTTCATACCTAAAGATATGTTTGGATTTCCAAAAGTAGGTTTTCAGGTTGAAGGTACAATTAACAGAAAAGACTGGGGACTAACTTGGAACATGGAACTACAAGACTCAGGAGAAATTGTAGTAGATGACTATATCAAATTAGATATTCGAGCTGAATTAGCTACAACAGAAAGTATTCAAGCAATGGATAATTTCTTGAAACAATCTATGGGTCATTAAATTATATCAATTTTTATTTATGCTTTCTATATTTGGTTCAAACGAATCCAAATTAAAGCCTAATTTTTTAGGTGTTAAATGGGATACAACAACCGGTAAAATTTTAGCCAAATCAGAAAATTGGGATACCTTACCAGAAAATTCTCAATGGGAGGCAATTTCGTTGCCTCCTTGGGAATTCTTTGATTTTCAAAATCAAAAGTTTATCAAGCATTTAGTACCTAATGGTAATCCCAATTATGAAGAGTTTTATTTATTACCCGCAGATGAGTGGTATAATACCATCCAAAAATTAGAAGCCACCGCTCTTGAATTGCAACAAACCAAAGAGCAACTCATGGCTTTTGTTCAAAAAATGCCTATCCCCCTTCTGATTTATAACCTAGATAAATCCCAAAAAATTCTCTTTGCAAATCCTCTACTCTTACAACTCAATAATATTCCTTTATCCAAACTCTATCAAGGGATGTCTCTAAACGATGTATTTGGTAATCAAACCGAACTAGTTCTAAAAGCAGGAACAGATTGTAAAAATCTACAACAGACAGTTCAAGTTAATGTTGAGATTAGAACTTCTGACGGAAATATTAAGTTCTGGGTGGTTAGTAATTTCTATTTTAAAACTTCTTTTATGGAAGGAGTTATTGTTGGTATTTTGGATATTACTCATGAAAAGGAGCAAGAATATAAACTTCATGAAGCTTACCAAGAACTACAAGCACAAGCAGAAGAATTATCTCAAAGTCACGAAGCCTTAACTCTTATCAACCAAGAACTTAACAAATCTTATGAAATTATTCAACAAAAAAATACCGATCTAGAAGAATCCCTAAAATCCGCAAGAAGGTTTCAAAGAAAAATTTTAATCAACCACAATGAATTTAATTATCTTAAAAATTTTTTGGATTGTGAAATTCAAATTTTACCTTTTTCAGTGATTGGGGGAGACTTCTTTTTTATTGAACAGAACCAACCTTTACAGGACGATTGGATATTTTTCATATTCGGAGACGCAACAGGACACGGACCTAGCGGTACTCTACTCGCTTTAACCGTTAGACTTATCCTCAAATCATATTTGAATACTATCCAAAATATTGAAGAATTGCATCTTGTTTTAGAAAATGCCCATCAAGAAATATTAAATATTTTTGAAGCGGATAATCAAAAAGTTTGTGTTGAAGGAGCTGAAGTCATTATTCTAGCATTACCCAAAAAACCCATGGAAAATAAAAAATTTTACTTTACATCAGCTGGTTTACCTCTTTATTTTTATCAAAATTTAACAAATCAATTAAACCTATTTCAACCCAAAACAAAATCTTTAGGTTGGTTTGTGGAAGGTGCAGAGCCCTCTAATTTTCAAACTTACTCCGTACACTTCTCTTCAAAAGACTCTATCTTCCTTTTTACCGATGGTTTTCAAGACCAATTAAATCCCGATTTAAAAAAATTAGGAAAAAAAAGGCTTTTTCAGTTTTTACAGCAAATTCCTCCTCATAACCATGCAAAAGCTAAAGTAGACTTCATCCATCAATTTTGGTTGGACTGGAAAAAAGATTCATCTCAGACCGATGATATACTATTTACTTGTTTTCAGTTTCATTAACTTCTATTGTCCATTCACAATTTTATGCATGAATTTCGATGATTTCGCTTAAACGAGTGGTATAACGATTAGATCTTTTTTGTTGCTTCATTTTCCATACTCTGTTCAAATCCTGAGAAGCCAAACGAATTTTTTGTTGTCCATGTTTTGCGTTAATAACATCCACGGCTTTCATCAAGTGAATATGTTTAAGATTTGCATTTTCAAATAAATTTTGTTGAATATGATTTTCAGGACAAAGGTTGTGAACAATAACGCCAGCTTTTTTATAACCATAACCGGGCTGATAAATTAGTTTTAAGGCTTGAGAAGCAAAACTACCCAGTTCAATACCTGATTGTGTCGCAAAAGGTAATTGAATATCAATGCTTTTTCTGTATTGAGGCAAATCTTCACGAAATTTATTAGTACGGACAAATACCGTCATTGCTTGGCAACAACTTTTTTGTTTTCGTAATTTTTCAGCACATAAAACTGCAAAAGTTATGACTCTTTCTCTTAAATCTTCGTAATTAGTGTAAAGTTGTTCAAAAGTACGAGTAGTAGCAATAGATTTTTTGGGTTCTGGATATTCTAAATCAAAAGAAGGTATGCCTTGTAAGTCTTTTTTTAATCGTAATCCAAGAATGGTCATCAGTTTGAGTACATCATCATCTTGCATTAAAGTAAAATCATAAGCATTTTTAATTCCTAATTTATTAAGTTTTTTAGCATATTGATGACCAATTCCCCAAACATCTTCAATGGATGTCCATTTTAAAGCTTTTATTCTTTTTTCTTCATTATCGATAATATGAACACATTGAGTTTGTTCTGGAAATTTTTTGGCAATACGATTAGCAATTTTTGAGAGTGCTTTTGACGGTGCAATACCTATACTAATCGGGATACCTGTCCATTTTAAAACTTTTTGATGTATTTGAATACCATAATCTTTTAAATTAAAATATTGGAAACCATCAAATTTCAAGAAAGCTTCATCTATGCTATAAATTTCAATTTCAGGAGTATAGTCAGCTAAAATAGACATTACACGATTGCTCATATCGCCGTAAAGCTCAAAGTTTGCAGAAAAAACTTCTACCTGATGATCCATAAAAATTTTTTGATATTCAAATGCAGGTGCACCCATAGGAATTCCTAAAGCTTTTGCTTCGTTACTTCTTGCAATAACACAACCATCATTATTAGACAAAACTACAACAGGTTTGTTTCTTAATTCAGGGCGAAATACGCGTTCACAAGAAGCATAAAAATTGTTACAATCAATTAAAGCAAACATGTTTTGCAAAATTATAAATTTTTTCAACTTAGAAAAAATATGATGAATTATTATTAACTTGCCTTTCAATAACTTGAACTATTAGCTCAACTTTTATCAAAAAAATAAAAATAATTCTTATAATTGTTATCCGAAACCCAAAACTAAAAATTCTTTCATTTAGCAAATACAATAAAAAATACTATTTTTGCAAAAAATTAATGAATGAGTTTATTAGTAGTAGGTTCAGTAGCATTTGATGCCATAGAAACCCCATTTGCAAAAACCGATAAAATTGTAGGAGGAGCGGCAACCTATATTACCCTTTCTGCTTCTAATTTTGTAGATAAAATCAATTTAGTTTCAGTAGTTGGTGGAGATTTTCCAAAAGATACCCTTGAACTTTTTCAGAAAAAAGGTATAGACTTAAAAGGTTTGGATATTAAAGAAAATGAAAAATCCTTTTTTTGGGCAGGAAAATACCATAAAGATTTAAACTCTCGTGATACATTAATTACCGAATTGAATGTGCTTGGTGATTTTAATCCTGTTGTACCTGAAGAATACCAAGATTGTGAGTTTTTGATGTTAGGAAACTTAACCCCAGATGTTCAACGTTCTGTTATTCAACAACTTAAACAACGCCCTAAATTAGTGGTTATGGATACCATGAATTTTTGGATGGACGTAGCATGGAATAGTTTATTAGAAACCTTAAAATTAGTAGATGTGCTTACTATTAATGATGAAGAAGCAAGGCAACTTTCAGGAGAATTTTCTTTATATAAAGCGGCATTAAAAATTCAAACCATGGGTCCCAAATTTGTCATTATCAAAAAAGGTGAACACGGTGCATTGATTTTTCATAAAGATGAATACTTTTACTGCCCTGCATTTTTATCTATTGACGTGATTGACCCTACAGGCGCGGGTGATACTTTTGCGGGTGGGTTTATTGGTTATTTATACCAAATTTCTAAAAAACGTTATATAACCTTTGAGGATATGAAAGCGGCATTAGTTTTTGGTTCTGTGATGGCAAGTTTTTGTGTAGAATATTTAGGCCCCGAAGGTCTTTACGATATTCAAGCAGAAAATATTGAAAATCGTTTTGAACAATTCAGAAAAATGGTTACCATTTAACTAATTTTTAATTGAGATTTTTTATATAAAGTTTCAAAAACTATTTTATATTGTTAGTTTCATTCAAAATTATTAGTAATTTCGCAGCAACTTAATTCAAAGCATGAGTTTTTATTCCTATCACCAAAATCAAAAAGAACAATTACAAAAAAAATTAGAACAAGTTTTCCTTGGAGGCGGTAAGAAAAGTATTGAAAACCATAAATCCAAAGGAAAATGGACAGCAAGAGAACGTATCAATTTTTTGTTAGATGACCCTAATAATTCCATAGAAATAGGTACTTTAGCGGGTGATGGAATGTATGAGGAATATGGGGGTTGCCCTTCTGGTGGCGTGGTAGTAATGATAGGAAAAGTATCCGGGGTTTTAAGTGTTATTGTTGCTAATGATGCTACCGTAAAAGCTGGAGCTTGGTTTCCCATTACTGGTAAAAAAAATCTTAGAGCCCAAGAAATATCCATTGAAAATCGTTTACCCATCATTTATTTAGTGGATAGTGCTGGGGTTTTTTTACCTTTACAAGCAGAAATATTCCCCGATAAAGAACATTTCGGTAGAATTTTTAGAAATAATGCGGTAATGAGTGCTATGGGAATTCCCCAAATTGCAGCTATTATGGGACCTTGCGTTGCAGGTGGTGCGTATTTACCCATCATGAGTGATGAAGCATTAATTGTAGATGGAACAGGTTCCGTTTTTTTAGCGGGTTCCTATTTGGTAAAATCTGCTATTGGTGAAAATATTGATAATGAAACCCTTGGTGGTGCAACTACTCATTGTGAAATTTCTGGAGTTACCGATTACAAAATGAAAAACGATGAAGAAGCTTTATATAAAATCAAATCTTTAATGTCCAAATTTGGATATAAACCTACAGCAGGTTTTAATCGTTCTGAAAGTAAACTTCCAAAATTATCCACAGAAAAATTTTTAGAAATTTTTCCAGACTCTCGAACAAAACCTTATAGCACTTACGATTTAATTGATTATGTTATTGACGAAGGTTCATGGGACGAATATAAAGAAGGTTACGGAAAAACTCTTGTTACAGGATATGCAAGAATTGATGGTTGGGCTGTTGGAATTGTAGCCAACCAAAGGGCGGTAGTCAAAAACAAAAAAGGGGAAATGCAATTTGGTGGTGTAATTTATTCAGATTCCGCTGACAAAGCCGCTCGATTTATTATGAATTGTAACCAAAAAAGAATTCCTTTGGTATTTTTACAAGATGTTACAGGTTTTATGGTAGGAAGCCGTTCTGAACATGGCGGTATTATTAAAGATGGTGCAAAAATGGTAAATGCAGTAGCAAACTCCGTTGTTCCTAAATTTACCATCGTAGTAGGAAATTCCTATGGTGCAGGAAATTATGCTATGTGTGGAAAAGCTTATGACCCACGTTTAATATTCGCATGGCCCACAGCTCAAATTGCTGTAATGGGAGGCTCACAAGCGGCTAACACTTTATTGCAAATTCAAACCGCTGCTCAAAAAAAGGCTGGTAAAGAACTTTCTAAAGAAGAAGAACAAAAACTTCTTAATGAGATTATCCAAAAATATGAAAATACTACCAACCCTTATTACGCTGCTGCTCGTTTATGGGTAGATGATGTAATTCTACCAGAAAATACTCGTAAACATATTTCATTAGGCATTGAAATGGCAAATCAAAATCCTAATATCCCCGAGTTTAAATTGGGGGTAATTCAAACATAAATTTTTTTAAGAAATACAGCCGTACCGTAATGACCTTGTTTCGGGGAAAAGCGGTTGTTTTGGTACGTTCGCTTCGCTCACTACTCAACAACCAATTATATACCTAAGCATTGGGCATTGAGTAGGCGTTGCCGTAGCTGTGGTCATTGAGTAAGCGTTGCAGTACCGAAATGACCTTGTTTCGGGGAAAAGCGGTCGTTTTGGTACGTTCGCTTCGCTCTCTACTCAACAACCGCATATATACCCAAGGATTGGTCATTGCTTAACAGTACCG
>CALLMJ010000005.1 GCA_938006875.1 uncultured Bacteroidia bacterium | reverse complement strand
ACTATGATTTCCTGTGAATAGTTAATGATTTCCTGATGAACAAAACTTAAACCTTCTTTTTCTTTAAAAATATACCATTCTTTATCCATTAACAATTTGCCTTTTTGTGAATGATACCATAAATCCCAAAGTTGTTCATCTGATAGATGTTTTAAATAGAAAATTTGGTCAATTAAAAATTGAAAAAAAAGCAATAATTCTTTAGGTTTATTTTGAAAATATAAATTAGAATCTGTAAAAATTTGAACCTTAGGGTGGGTGATTTGAAAATGGGTTTCATAAATTTTTTGAAAATAGTTTCGAAGAAATTCTTCTTTAATGGCTTGATTTTTTCGTTTTTTTTCAAGGAAATTTTCAAGGTTTGGATTAATTTCTTTTAAAATAGGTATTACTTGATTGCGAATTTTGTTTCTTGAATAATCATTTTTTAAGTTAGAACTATCTTCACGAAATGTAATAGAGTTATCTTGAGCATATTGAAGGATTTGTTGTTTGGAAAATGGTAGTAATGGACGAAAAATATTTTTATGCAGTATAGGTATGGATTCAAAAGTTTGATGATAAGAAGATTTTATGAATGTATAAATGAGATTTTCGGTTTGGTCGTTGAGGTGATGGGCAGTAAGAATAAAATCCAAATTTCTTTGGTTACAAATTTCTTGGAAAGCTTGGTAACGGGTGGCTCTTGCAGCTTCTTGTTTGGATAAATCATGAGTTTTGGCAAATTTTATAGTATCAATTTTAAAAGTATGGCAAATAATTTGATGATTTTGGCAAGTTTGTTCAACAAAATTTTGGTCTAAATCAGATTCAGTACCTCTTAACTGAAAATTGACATGACAAACTTCAAAATAAAAGCCTGTTTTAAGCAATAAATGAAATAAAACCATTGAGTCAACGCCACCACTCAATGCAAGTAAATATTTTTTATGAGTAGGATTTTCTAAATGATTATGGAAAAATGATGTAATTTCCATGGGTATTCAGGAGCGAATGCTATTTTGAGTAGAGTCAGGATAGATGAAAAGAATGTCTTTGTCTTGTTCATTTTGTTTGGGAGTATTTTTAGAACAAGCAACAAGAGAAACAAAGGCAATGAAAAGAAGCAGGGCTTTGAGTGTGCATGAGGGATACGGAGGGATTAGCACTGCCTTTGCCTGTGAAGGATAAATAGCCAAAGGATTGTGAAATATTGAGTTCACCGAAATGCTGAAATGAAGTGTTATCCACTTTGGCAAGATCAGTGTTATCCGAAGCAAGCTTGACCCGTAATGTAGCATGGGACACGCACTTATTTCTTTAATCATTCTTATTTTCTGTAACATAATATTGAGAATGTAACACGCCCTCTATTATCAAAAATTGCCCCAAAATATAAGTAACCATAATCACAACATTTGCAAAATCAAAGGGTTGAATAAATTTGTTGAAAGCGATGGTAGAATCTGATAAAATAAACAAAATAGCACCTAGAAAAGTTAAAAAATAAGCATTTAAGGATTGATATTCTCTTCGTAGCCAAGCAGTTAAACCCATACTTTCAATCACTAAAATGTATATTACGACGGGAACCATAAGTTCTCCTAAATTTTTTTGCATTTCGCCAAATAAAATTGCAGCGGGAAACAATAAAATCATAAAACGAGTCAGAATGGTTACTATCTTGGAATTTTTAAATCCTGAATTTTCTTTCCAAAAAGCCAAAACATATAAAACATGAGCTACTAAAAAAGATGCTAAGCCAAAAACAAATCCATCAAAGGGTAGCATTAAAAATACGTCTCCAAGAAAAGAAAAAATCAAAGATACTATCAAAATTTTAGTAATCGGTGTGTTTTTTATGGGAACTGCAAGATAAAAATATAACAATAAAGCAGGCATTAATAAGGGTTTAAAAATATAAATACCCCATTTGTTTTGTGTGGTTTGCCAAATAACCTCTCCCATAATTTGGCAAATAGCTATGATAAAAAATAAAATTTTAGCCGTTTTCGTATTCATAAAAATCAAGGCAAATAAACAAAAAAAAATGTTATAACTGTTTTAGATTGGAATAATATATTTAGAAGATTAAACTCTAATGTAATTCTGTAATTTTTTGGTAGTCCCATTTCCAATTTTGGGTAAATGGTTGTTTTCTTTCATTACAATTTTGAATAGAACAAAAAATACATAAATTAGGGACGCAACCATCAATTTGAACAGAACATTCTGCCAATTCCCCAAATTCTGATTGAATAAGTTTTTCAATTTTTTGTATTTCTTGGTTAGCTTGTTGGATAGTCCAATAAAAAGGTAAAGTTAAATGTAAATCTACATGAATAACGCTGCCATTTTTTAGGATTTTTAAGTTGTGAAGGTCAATCCAAGTATCATTTTTATTTTTTTTCATTAGTTGAATGAACTTCTCAATAAGCATTTTATCGGATTCATCCATTATACCTGCAATAGCATTACGAATAATTTTATAGGAAGGTATCAATATATATAACCCTACCAAAATTCCTAATAAACTATCTAACCAATTTTTTTGTGTAAAATAAATTATCAATACTCCTAAACAAACCATAAAAGTAGAAATAGCATCAGTAATAAGATGATGACCAGAGGAAATGAGTTGTAAGTTTCGATTTTTTTCTCCAAAATTTTTTACAAAAACTCCTGTAAAAGCATTGGTTAATCCTGTTATAAAGATAAATAACAAACCTAAGTCCATACTATGAATTTCAGAAGGAACAAAAAAACGTTGAATAGATTCGTAAATAATGGTAAGACCTGCAAAAAAAATCATTCCGCCTTCAATACCAGAAGTTAAAAATTCAATTTTACCATGCCCGTAAGGATGATTTGCGTCTTTTGGAATTGAAGATAAGTATAAACTATATAAGCCAATCACAGCAGCCACTAAATTAACTATACTTTCCAGAGCATCAGATAAAATAAGAACCGAATGAGTAAAAAAGTAAGCAGTAAATTTTAGAATAAATAAAATAATACCGATGATTAGAACATAAATTTGAATATTTATATTTTGTTTATGGGTATTTGCATTCATAATAAAAATTTCAAGCAATAAAATTGAGCATTTTTTGGATTTGATGGTCAAGATTTAAAAAATTATCATTAAAAATGGTGTAATGGCTATTTTTTACTTTCCATTCATCATGCCATTGTTGAGCGATTCTTTGGTAGATTTGTTCAATACTTAAATGGGGGTCTCTTTTTAAGATTCTTTGTATTCTTATACCTAATGGAGCAAAAATAGTAACAGTTTTATCACAAGTTTTCCAAGTACCACTTTCAAAAAGAATTGCAGCTTCTTTAAAAACAAAA
>CALLMJ010000004.1 GCA_938006875.1 uncultured Bacteroidia bacterium | reverse complement strand
AATAAAAGAAAAATCTTACAGAAATATTTTCAATAAAAATTAAAATTGAAAGTTACAAAATAATAAGTACATATTTTTCTTTTCTAAAAAAATTTTGCGTTATGTTATAAGCTACCGACATTCTGAAACCTGTTTACAAAGTTTTATTGTTAATTTATCTAAATGTTGAAAATTTATTTTCTGATGGATAGTCATGATTATTCAAAGGATTAGTCATAGAGTAATCGCAACCGTACTGATGGTCATTGAGTAGTCGTTGCCGTATCGAAATGACCATTTTTGAGAAAAAGCGGTTGTTTCGGTACGTTCGCTTCACTCACTACTCAACAACCGCATATATACCCAATGTTTTAGATTGCCTTGTTAATCGCTAACAATTAACTGATAATCCAATTTTTATTTAATTGTTGATAATTAGATTTTATTTTTAAATTAAAACGCTTTATTTTTACTCAAAACTTAAGTCATGAAAATTGAAAATTATTCTTTGTTAACCGATTTGTACCAATTAACGATGGGTTATGCTTACTGGAAAAATCAGAAACATAACCAAAATGCGGTATTCAATTTGTATTTCAGAAAGAGTCCATTTGGAGGGGAATATGCAATTTGTGCTGGTTTAGATACAGTAATTGATTTTATTCAAAATTTTCATTTTAATCATTCTGATTTAGAATATTTAGCTTCTTTAAAGGGAAATGATGGAAAACCATTATTTGAAAAGGAATATTTGGATTATTTATCTAATCTAAAGTTTACTGGTGATATTTATGCAGTTGAAGAGGGAGATATAACTTTTCCTAATATGCCACTGATACAGTTGAGGGCACCACTAATACAAGCTCAAATTTTAGAAACACCTTTATTAACGATTGTGAACTTTCAAACTTTAATTGCAACAAAAGCAAGTAGAGTAGTAACAGCGGCTCAGGGCGATAAAGTATTAGAATTTGGATTAAGACGTGCTCAAGGCGTAGATGGTGCATTAAGTGCAAGCCGTGCAGCTTATATTGGTGGTGTAGATGGAACTTCTAATGTTTTATCAGGTAAATTATGGAACATTCCTGTTAAAGGTACTCATGCTCATGCTTGGGTAATGGCTTTTCCTTCTGAATTAGAAGCTTTTGAAGCTTATGCTGATACTATGGCAAATAATTGTACTTTTTTAGTGGATACTTATGATACTATTGAAGGTGTTAAAAATGCTATCCATATAGGTTTAAAACTCAAAAAAAAGGGACATCAATTAGCAGGAATACGTCTAGATTCTGGTGATATGACAGCTTTAAGTAAAGAAGCACGTAAACTTTTAGATGATGCAGGATTTACGAATGCAAGTATAGTTGCTAGCAATGACCTAGAAGAAGATATTATTTTTGAAATGAAAAAAAATGGTGCTAGAATTGATGTTTGGGCAGTAGGTACTCATTTAGTTACTGCGAGAAATCAACCTGCACTGGGTGGCGTTTACAAACTTTCTGCTATTCAAGAAGGAAGCGAATGGAAATATCGCATCAAACTTTCTGAACAAATTATCAAAATTTCTACACCTGGAATTTTGGAAACTTATCGATTTTTAGATTCTCATGGTAAATCAATTGCTGATGGAATTGTGGATACTCTTCAAAATTATTCAGGTGAATTTGTTCATGAAAAAACTTTTCAAAATTTCCACGAAAATCAAGCAGCTCAAAAAATACCCTTGTTAAAAAAAGTTTTTGAAAATGGTCAATTGATATATCCAAGAAAAAATTTAGAACAAATACGTACCTTTTCTGCACAAAGAAAAAAAATGTTCAATAAAGAGCTTTTTGATTTATACAACCCTCAGCCTCACTTTTGTGGATTAGAAAAAAATTTATTTAATTTGAAGTCTCAAATGATAAAAAAATGACAGGAATTCAAAGTATCTTAAATCGTTTACAATACGGTGAAATCATTGAACTTAAAGATGAAAATCAAAAATTTAAATGTTTACAGTATCGTATTGAAGATAATGCTTACATAGTTTATGATGAAAATTTTTGTTCTTTTGTTTATGACGATTTAGAAGTTGAAAAAATGATACGTAGTCATTTGCTAGGAGAAGACTTAAAAAATCAATAATTTCATGACAAGAAATATTCATATCATCAATGGTCCTAATTTGAATTTTCTGGGAATTCGAGAACCTGAAATTTATGGTTATGAGACCTTTGAGGATATTTTACATGAACTGAAAACTCAATTTTCAAAAACTCAATTTCATTATTTTCAAAGTAACCATGAAGGGGAATTGATTGATTATTTACAAAAAAATCACAAAATTTTTGAAGGGATTATCATTAATCCCGGTGCCTTATCCCATTATAGTATTGCTTTATTAGATGCTATAAAATATATGAAATGTCCTATTATTGAAGTACATCTATCCAATATTTACCAAAGGGAGGATTTTCGGAAAAACAGCATAACTGCACAAGGAGCAAAAGGTGTTATCACTGGCTTTGGTAAATATTCTTATTTTTTGGCAGTTCAATATTTGTTAAAAAATTAACTATTTAAATAACTTTTCAAAATTTGGTTAAAGAGATTTTATCCTTTATTCATGAGAATATAATGCTTTTTGATGCTATGGAACAATCATCAGAACATGATATTATGAAATTTTTTAGATACATGGAAGTTAGACTCGTAAATAAATTTTTTATATTGATAATCAATATGTTGAAAAAATGTTTAAAATTATTTGGTTACTTTTGTAACCTTTGTTTTATTAATAAGAAGCAAGTAAAAGTAAAAGCGTTTAGTTATTTTGTAGAATTAGGGAACTTAATCACTGAGTTCCCTTTTTTTGTGAATATGATGGAATTAAAAAAAATTTAAAAAATTAGGATTATTTTCTATGGCAGTTCCTATAACCACAATATCAGCACCCGCTTTCCAAAGTTGATGAACTTGCATAGGTTCTTTAATTCCACCACCTACAATGACGGGTAAATCAGGGATTTGAGATACTTTTTCAATTAATGAACATGGGACGAGATTCGAAGCACCACTTCCTGTATCTAAATATACCATTTTTAAACCTAAAAATTTTCCAGCTAAAGCAGTTGCATAAGCTAAATTGGGCTTATTTTTTGGCAGTGGTAAGGTATTACTCATATAATGAGCAGTAGTCAAATAATCTCCTTCCACTAACATATAACCCGTTGGTAAAATTTCTATTTTCATTTTTTCCAAAAGTGGTGCCGCCATAACTTGTTGACCTATCAAAAAATCGGGATTTCTACCACTAATTAAAGACATAAAAAAAATGGCATCAGCATAAGGTGATATTTGAAAACAACTTCCCGGAAAAATTATAACGGGAATTTCAACTTTAGATTTTATGAATTGTATGATTTCATTTGTGGTATTCTGGGATAAAAAACTTCCACCTACAAAAATAAATGATACAGAACTATTTTTACACTTTTCAAGAATGCTTTCTAATTTTTTTTCATAATAAAAATCAGGGTCAATTAAAACCGCTAAATGTTTTTCATTATTTAAATTAATATTCTGAAAGTGAGAAAGTAAATTCATGAAAACTAAATTTTACGTCGTAATAATGTTTTACCTTTTCCCCCCAAAATTTCTAAAACTAAAGGATTCTCAGAAGATGATTTTTCAACAATCTTAAAATTTGCATTTTGATAAGCTCTAATTGCGGATTGATTTTCTGTAACTGCAATAATTTCTGCGTAATGAGTTTCCTTATTTTTCAAATTCCCTAAATGAAAATCAATCAGGAGATGGGATAATTTTTTACCACGAAACTCAGGGACTGTGTAAAAAGATTCTAATTGAATTGCTCCCATGGTTCTTGGGATATTTACATCAGCTATGGCATCAATTTTGGGATTTTTTTTGAGTTTATTTGCTACAAAATATGAGAAAGCAGTGGCTTTTAAAGTACCAGAGCCGATACCTTCCAACCCTTCAATCCAAGCAGAACAACCCGCTATGAGTTGATTTTTGTATTCAATTACTGCAAATGAATTTACACAAATTTCTTGATTTTCAATTTCTTCTTCAAAAATTTGAGTTAAAAAATTACGTACTTCTGTTGGGTTTAAATCAAAAATAAATTCATAGGTAGATTTTCCAGCAAAACCTTCTGCTGCTAAAATACAATTAATTAGAAACGGAATATCTCGGGGTTGAGCTTTACGAATTAGATACATAAAATATTAAAATTCAGCGTTTTTAGTTGTACGAGGAAATGGAATTACATCTCTTACATTACTCATACCTGTAACAAATAACATAAGTCTCTCAAAGCCAAGTCCGAAACCACTGTGAGGAGCAGTTCCAAATTTTCTAGTATCTAAATACCACCAGTATTCTTCTTCGGGTAAATTTAATTCTCTTATTCGTTTTAATAATTTAGCATAATCTTCTTCTCTTTGAGAACCGCCAATAATCTCACCAATTTTGGGGAATAAAACATCCATAGCACGCACTGTTTTTTCATCATCATTGAGTTTCATGTAAAAAGCTTTAATGTCTTTGGGGTAATCAGTTAAAATTACAGGTTTATTAAAATGTTCTTCCACTAAATAGCGTTCATGTTCAGACTGTAAATCTACACCCCAAGCAACAGGGAATTCAAATTTTTTGCCAGAATTTAATAAAATTTCAATGGCATTAGTGTAAGAAAGCCTTACAAATGGTGTTTGAACAATAGATTCTAATCTTGCAATGAGTTCTTTGTCGTAATGTTCATTTAAAAATTCTAAATCTTTTTGATGGTGGTTTAAAGCATACTGGGTTAAGTATTTCAGCAATTCTTCTGCCAAATTTATATTGTCATTGAGGTCATAAAAAGCCATTTCTGGTTCAATCATCCAAAATTCGGCTAAATGTCTTGGAGTATTGGATTTTTCTGCTCTAAAAGTTGGACCAAAAGTATAAATTTCAGCCAATCCTAGGGCTGCTAACTCTCCATTTAATTGACCACTTACCGTTAAATGAGTTTGTTTACCAAAAAAGTCTTCTTTAAAATTGATATTTCCTTTTTCATCTTTAGGTGGATTATGAATGGGTAGGGTAGTAACTAAAAACAATTCTCCTGCACCTTCCGTATCGGAACCCGTAATAATAGGTGTATGGACATAAAAAAATCCTTTTTGATGAAAAAATTGATGAATAGCAAAAGCCATTCCGTGTCTTATACGAAAAATGGCTCCAAAAGTATTGGTTCTTACTCTTAAATGAGCAATTTCTCTTAAAAATTCAAGGGTATGACCTTTCTTTTGAAGTGGATAGGATTCAGGATCTGCTAACCCATAAACTTCAATTGTACTAGCTTGTATTTCTACTTTTTGATTTTTCCCTTCAGAAGGAACCAACATGCCTTGAATACCGATACAAGCACCCGTACTTAACTCTTTTAAAATATCTACAGATAAAACTTCATGGTCAGCAATGATTTGAATGTTACTAATTGTTGAACCATCGTTCAATTCAATAAATGAAAATTTTTTGCTATTTCTGATAGTTCTAACCCAACCTTTTACCAAAACACTTCGATTAAGTTCTGTTTCTGATAATAATTTTACAATTTTTTCTCTTTTTATAATGCTCATAAGTTCGATTCTTTTAGTCATTAACGATTATATACAAATCTTCATTAGGTAATTTCATCCAATATTGTTCTCTGGCATATTTTTCTAATGCATCATGATTTTTTACAAGCATTAAACGTTCTTCATTCAATTTTTGAATTTCAGATTGATAGTAAAGTTTATCTTTTTCCAATTGTTGAATTTTTTTTTGCATTCTTAATTGAAACATCAAATCATGGCGGTCAAATAGAAGCATCCACAAAAAAGCAACTATCAAAAATAGAACATATTTATTTTTGAGTTTAGATAAAACCAATTTAATCATACCGCAAATATACAATGAATTTGTAAAACTATATGCTTATTTTGTGAAGTGGATAAATTTTGAATTCTAACATTGTATTTTCTGTAACAAATATTACTTTACATTGCTTTCATATAATTGTATATTTGCAAAAAAAGTCCTATGAAGTTTAGTTTAATAATTTTGATTTTAGTTATGTTGCTATGGGGTTGCAACAAGGAGTGTAAAAATAGTGATTGTAAGGATATTAAGCCTCAAGAATCTAAAGTAAATCTAGCTTTTTCTATGAAATATGGAAATTCTGATTTAAAAATTAACGAGTTTTATATCACTGAAAGCCAAGATACATTCAGGACCACCATGCTAAAATTTTATATTTCCAATATTGTTTTAGTCAAAAAAGATGGAACTGAATACAAAGAACCAGAAAGTTATCATTTATTTTCATTAGATAATCCTGAGAAAAAAAATGTACAAATTAAAGGTGTTCCAAATGGTGAATATACCCAAATACGTTTTGCTTTAGGGATTGATAGTATAAGAAACCATAGCGGTGCG
This sequence comes from uncultured Bacteroidia bacterium, assembly GCA_938006875.1. Taxonomy (GTDB): domain Bacteria; phylum Bacteroidota; class Bacteroidia; order J057; family CALLMJ01; genus CALLMJ01. The sequence continues at coordinate 21,741 of CALLMJ010000004.1, read as the reverse complement.
CAGGTTGGAGATTTAGACCCTGCCAATGGAATGTTTTGGACTTGGAGTGATGGTTATTTATTTTTACGATATGAAGGTGTAATCAAAAAAACACCTGCGAAAGGTTTAATTGTTCATATTGGTGAAGACCGTTATTATACTCCTTACGAAATCGTTTTCCCTAATTCTATAAAAGTAGAAAATTCTCCCTCAGAAATTCAAATTCCATTAAAATTTGATTTATATAATTTGTTTAATTCGCCTAATCTCATAGATGTGGATAGTTTGGCTCATGGTTATCCAGGTAAAGTGGTAGATAATTTGCCACATTTAATTAACTTTGCTCTATGAAAGAATGGATTGAAAGATTAAAAAGATGGAATAAGAATTATTTTAGTACAGATTTTTGGATGTATATCACCATGATGATTATTATTGGTATATCTTTGTTGGTTTGGAAACTTTTTTTTAAATGATTCAGAGAAACAATACTTTGTTGTTTTTTTTCTTGATACAACCTTTGTTAGGATTTAGCCAATTTTTTACTCAAGAAAAAGATGGAAATTGTAAAGTAGACGCATCTTATATGAAACCAATTATCCAAAGGTTTAATCCTTTTTTTATTGAGCATCATTACGATGATGAAACCAAGAATGAAACCGCAAAACTATCTGATGGTAAAATTGTTATTATTGATCAAAGGGCTTGTAAAAGACACCATATTGCTATTCAGTATATTATTTCACCTGATGAACTAAAAGTTAATAGCTCTAATTACAAAATTTTGATAAAAGAATGGTTCAGCATTTTGAATAAATTATTTTATGGTGATTATGACTATTTGAAATTCAAAACAGAATTTGAAAATACTATCACTCTAAAGGTAGAAGAGTCAGGGATTGGAAGGGCTTTTAGTTTTCCAATTGATGACAGAACCTATATTGCCCAAATGGATTTTGGTGAATGGGGAAGTAAATTGCAATTAGAAATTGTAAAGTATATTTATACAGAAAATATCACTAAACCAGGAGTTCCTGAATATACTGACGATGGTTATTTTCAACCCGCTAAAATTCCCAATAAAACGACAAAATAAAACCACAAAACCATAAATTCCCTAAAAAAGAATTAAAAAACACTGGTAAGTTTAGAAATTCTAGATAAAAAAATTCCCCATTTCGGGGAATTTCATGGTTTTGTTTAGGCTTTAAAATTCTTAATGGTTTAGTTTTATATTTTATGGGTTTAGTTTAGGTTAACAGTTCAAAGATATACTCTGATTTAGCAATTCTTGTTGAGAAATTGATGAATGAAATATTTTATCAGGTAAATGAAATATTTTAGGTGGTGAACTGCAAAAAATGAAAATTACAGTTTAGAAAAGTTTTTTTGATTTATTAGTAGTAAAATAACATCTTCCAAATGTTTCCAAGCTTGTGATTCTGAGGGTTCAGCAATGATGCTATAAAACGCTTGTTGATTTTTTACTTCTAAAATCCCCCAACCATACTCAGTTTGAATCCTTGAAACATTCTGAAGAAATTGAGTTTGATTTTTTAAATCTTTATTATTAGAAAATAAATTTTTTTCAATTTCATTCCAATTCTCTGAGTTATGAATTTTAGATAATAAATTTTTATGAACCAGTTGAAACTCAATTAATGATTGAGGCAGTTCAAAATAAATTTTTAAAATATGATTAAAAGAACGACCTCTACCTTGTTTTTGCCAAGTCAATCTCCAATTATCTTTTTGAATTTCTGGAATTTCTGGATTAAAAATTTTTAATTTTGAAAAAGCTATTATATTCCATTTTTTGCAGAAAATTTCATAATTTTTCTTAACTTGTAAATAGTTTTGATAAACCCATGCTAACTTAATAACAATAATCGCTAAAAATAGTATAGTAAATGTGTAAATCATGAAATTAATAGTTTCTCTCTATGGTATAATTCACCAAATCAATTAACGATTGTTTGCTTGGGCTTTCGGGAAATGGCTTTATCAATTCCATAGCTTCATCTTTGTACTCTAACATTACTTTTTGAGAATAAGAAATTCCTTGATTTTGTATGATAAAATCTTTAATCCATTGAAGTTCTTTTTTATTTCCTTTATGATTTTTTACTAAGGAGATTACTTTCCTTCTATCATACCATGAAGCTTGATTGAGAGAATGAATTAAAGGCAGTGTCATTTTCTTTTCTTTTAAATCTATACCCAATGGTTTCCCGATTTGGTCTTCACCATAATCTAATAAATCATCTTTAATTTGAAATGCTAACCCAATTTTTTCACCAAATAATCTTAAAGTTTCAATAGTATTTTTGTCGTTGGTAACCGAGGCAGCACCACACTCAGTACAAGAAGCTATTAAAGAAGCAGTTTTCATTCTAATAATTTCTAAATAAACAGCGACGTCTATATTTAAGGTTCTTGCTTTTTCAATTTGAAGTAATTCTCCTTCACTCATTAATTTTACAGCATTTGAAACAATTTTTAGTAAATGAAAATCATCAGCTTCTAAACTCATCAATAAACCTCGAGATAACAAATAGTCCCCTACTAAAACTGCAATTTTATTTTTCCATAACGCATTTAAAGAAAAAAAACCTCTTCTTTCATCTGCATCATCAACAACATCGTCATGAATTAAAGTTGCTGTATGGAGAAGTTCTACTAAAGCAGCACCGCGATAAGTAGCAGGTTGTATGCCACCGCATATATTTGCAGTAAGTAAAACAAACATGGGTCGCATTTGCTTTCCTTTTCGTTTAATAATATACTGCATAATTTTATCGAGTAACATTACTTTGGTTTTTAGAGCGTTACGAAAATGAACTTCAAAATGTTCTAATTCTTTTTCAATCGGGGCTTGAATCTCGGATAATTTTTTTGCCATAAAATTGCTCACAAAACTACACAAAAAAAATCAATTTGGTTCTCATGAATAATTTTGTAAATAAAATTTAAAATGGATGGCGAAAATTGCAATTTAGGATTAGTGTAGCTATGAAGAAAGTGGAAAGTACAATTTTTTTTACATTCTAAATAACTTAAAATCAAAATAAAGATAAAATTTTTCAATCAAACAATCTGATTTTTTTCAAATAAATTTTGAATAAAAAAAATAACTTATTATTTTTGCAGTCCAATTTAGAGCCCAAGTGGCGGAATTGGTAGACGCGTCGGTCTCAAAAACCGATGGTAGTAATACCTTACCGGTTCGACTCCGGTCTTGGGTACTTAAAATGGGAGTTTAGCTCAGCTGGTTTAGAGCATCTGCCTTACAAGCAGAGGGTCAGCGGTTCGAATCCGTTAACTCCCACAAAAAACTTAAAATGGGAGTTTAGCTCAGCTGGTTTAGAGCATCTGCCTTACAAGCAGAGGGTCAGCGGTTCGAATCCGTTAACTCCCACTTAAATTACCCTAAATTTATTTTAGGGTTAATTTTTTATGAAGGCTATACTGGTTATTGGTGGTTCTGATTGCTCTTCAGGTGCAGGCATTCAAAGAGATTTAAATGTTCTTTTTGAAAAAAAAATTTACGGTGTTTCAGTTATTACTGCTGTTACTTCACAAAATTCAAAAAAATTCTATTCCTTTCAGTCTGTATCAAAAAAACAAATTATTCATCAACTGAATGCAGTATTTAATGAATTTGATATTGAGTTTGTGAAATTAGGAATGTTAGCAAATTCAAAAATTGTGGAAACAGTTTCTCATTATTTATCGAATAAGAAAGTTACTATTATTTATGACCCAGTTATGAAATCTTCATCAGGTGGTAATTTAATGGATTCTAAATTTATAGATAGCATTAAACAAAACTTATTTTCAATTATAGAACTTCTAACTCCAAATTTCAATGAATTAGAAGCATTATTAGGATGCAAAATCAATGATTTAGAAGAGAATGGATTGAAAGAAATATATAAACAACTCAGAGTAAAAAACTTATTAATAAAAGGTGGGCATATACCTAATCATACTTTAAGTACGGATTACTTAATAACGAATAATAACATTCATATTTTTCATAAAGAAAGATTAGAAAAGGATTTTCGTGGAACTGGATGTAGTTTAGCAACAAGCATAGTCAGTGAGATGTTTAAAGGAAATGATTTAAAAAATGCAGTAGAAATTAGTAAGGAATGGTTATGGAAAAAAATGGAAGAGAATAAAGGAATAATTTTTTATAATTGAAAATCAATATATTGAACGAATGTAAAAGAAAAAATGGAAAAAAATTTTGATAAATTAGAAAAGAGATATAATTTTGCAACTCAAATCAAAAAAGCCTCCTTAGCTCAGCTGGTAGAGCAACTGATTTGTAATCAGTAGGTCGGCGGTTCGATTCCGTCAGGGGGCACGGGCTCTTAACAAATACGAAAAATGGGTGGTTACCAGAGTGGCCAAATGGGGCAGACTGTAAATCTGCTGTCTTACGACTTCGGTGGTTCGAATCCATCACCACCCACAAATGCGGGAGTAGCTCAGTTGGTAGAGCATCAGCCTTCCAAGCTGAGGGTCGCGGGTTCGAGCCTCGTCTCCCGCTCTTTTTTTTTATAAACTGGCCAATGTAGCTCAGTGGTAGAGCACTTCCTTGGTAAGGAAGAGGTCACGAGTTCAATTCTCGTCATTGGCTCTACATATTTTAGACGTCAGTAATCAAGTAAATATTAAATAATCATGGCAAAAGAAACCTTTGACCGTTCAAAACCGCACGTAAACGTAGGTACTATTGGTCACGTTGACCACGGAAAAACTACATTAACCGCGGCTATTACGCAAGTTTTATCGAAAAGCGGATTGGCTGAAAAAAGAGATTTCAGTTCAATTGATAATGCACCAGAAGAAAAAGAGCGTGGAATTACTATTAATACTTCTCACGTAGAATATCAAACAGCTAATAGACATTATGCACACGTTGATTGTCCTGGTCACGCTGACTATGTTAAAAACATGGTAACAGGTGCAGCTCAAATGGACGGCGCTATTCTAGTGGTTGCTGCAACTGATGGTCCTATGCCTCAAACAAGAGAACATATTCTTTTGGCTCGTCAGGTAGGTGTTCCTTATATCGTAGTTTTTATGAATAAAGTGGACCTAGTAGATGATCCAGAAATGTTAGATTTAGTTGAAATGGAAATCCGTGATTTATTAAATAAATATGATTTTCCCGGAGATGATATTCCAATTATTAGAGGTTCTGCTTTAGGTGGTCTTAATGGTGAGCCACAATGGGAAGAAAAAATTTTGGAATTAATGAATGCAGTTGATACTTATGTACCACTTCCAACAAGAGATATTGATAAGCCCTTTTTAATGCCTGTTGAAGACGTATTTTCTATCACTGGTAGAGGTACCGTTGTAACAGGTAGAATTGAAAGAGGTGTAATCAATACTGGTGATGCAGTTGAAATTATTGGTCTTGATGCTGAAAATTTAAAATCTACTGTAACGGGTGTAGAAATGTTTAGAAAAATTCTTGATAGAGGTGAAGCTGGTGATAATGTAGGTTTATTATTAAGAGGTATTGATAAAGACCAAGTTAAAAGAGGTATGGTTGTTTGTGCTCCAAATAGTGTTAAGCCTCATAAAAAATTTAAAGCTGAAATCTACGTATTAAGTAAAGATGAAGGTGGAAGACATAAACCATTCTTTAATGGTTATAGACCTCAGTTTTATATGAGAACAACAGATGTTACAGGTGATATTACTTTAGCTGAAGGTGTTGAAATGGTTATGCCAGGTGAAAACCATACAGTTACAGTTTCATTAATTTATCCTGTAGCTATGGAGAAAGGTTTACGATTTGCTATTCGTGAAGGTGGAAGAACAATCGGTGCTGGTCAGGTAACAGAGATTATTGAATAATTTTTTGTATAAAACGGGCATAGTTCAATGGTAGAATAGAGGTCTCCAAAACCTTTGATCTGGGTTCGAATCCTGGTGCCCGTGCTAATAAATAAACAATGAATAAAATTAGAAAAATGTTCTTTCAATATTCTGATGAATTGATTAATAAGGTTCATTGGCCAAAATTGGAAGAATTACAAATCCAAACCATTTATGTAATTGTAGCTTCAATATTATTTGCAGTTTTGATTGGATTAACGGATTCTATTTTTAATTTTAGTATGCGTTTTATTTACGATAATCTATAATTTGAATACTTATGGAATTAAAATGGTATGTAGTTCGCGCAATTAGTGGTCAAGAAAAAAAAGTAAAACAATATCTTGAATCTGAAATCATTAGATTAGGACTTCAAGACAAGATTACTAATATTTTAATTCCAACAGAAAAAGTATTTGATATTAAAAATGGGAAAAAAACTGTTAGAGAACGTACATATTTACCTGGTTATATTGTAATTCAAGCGGCTTTAGAACCTGAGTTGATTCAAATTATTAAGGATATTAATGGTATAGTCGGCTTCTTAAATTATAAAAAAGAAGAAATTGAATTGATTAAAGATGATTCGGGAAAAAGTAAATCTAAAGATGGTCTTAAAAAAGTTAAAGTAATTCGCGAAGTACCAATAGCATTAAAACCTAATGAAATTGAAGAAATTTTAGCAAAAGCTGAAGAATTAAAAAATATGGAAGAAATTCCAGAAAATCCTTTTATGGTTGGAGAAACTATAAAAGTAATTGAGGGTCAATTTATTGGTTTTGACGGAGAAATAAAAGAAATATTAGAAGATAAGAAAAAACTAATTGTATTGGTGAAAATGTTTGGAAGAAATACACCTTTAGAGTTAGGATATTCACAAGTAGAAAGACAATCGTAAGGAAAAATGGCAAAGCAAATTGAAACTTATGTGAAATTACAGGTAAAAGGTGGAGCGGCAAATCCAGCACCGCCGATTGGTCCTGCTTTAGGTTCCAAGGGTGTTAACATCATGGAATTTTGTAAGAGATTTAATGCTCAAACTCAAGACAGACAAGGCCAGATATTACCCGTGTTATTAACGGTTTATTCTGATAAATCGTTTGATTTTATCATTAAAACACCTCCCGCACCCATTTTATTATTGGATGCAGCAGGAATTAAAAAGGGTTCTGATGAACCTAACAGAAAAAAAGTTGGAAAAATTACTTGGGCAAAGGTCAAAGAAATTGCTGAAATTAAAATGCCAGATTTGAATTGTTTTACAATAGAATCTGCTATGAAAATGATTGCAGGTACTGCTAGAAGTATGGGTATTGTAGTTGAAGGTACACCTCCTTGGGATCAAAATTAATTTGCAGTAAATTATGGCAAAAAGATTAACAAAAAACTATAAAAAAGCATTAGAAATGTATGATCAAAATAAATCATACACATTGCAAGAGGCTGCTTCCATATTAAAAAACATAACTTTTACAAAATTTAATGCTACGGTTGATATTGCTGTTAAGTTAGGAGTAGATCCGAAACAAGCTAATCAAATGGTTCGTGGTGTTGCTAGTTTACCTCATGGTACTGGTAAAAATGTGAAAGTATTGGTATTAACTACTTCCGACAGAGAAAAAGAAGCGCTTGATGCTGGTGCTGATTATGTTGGTTTAGATGAGTATATCCAAAAAATCGAAGGTGGTTGGACAGATGTAGATGTTATCATTTGTTCTCAAGATGTGATGCCTAAAGTAAGTAGACTTGGTAGAATTTTAGGTCCGAGAGGTTTAATGCCTAATCCTAAAACAGGTACAGTAACTAATGAAGTAGGTAGGGCTGTTAAAGAGGTTAAGGCTGGTAAAATTGATTTTAAAGTTGACAAAACAGGTATTATCCATGCTGGTATAGGAAAAGTAAGTTTCACTCCTGAACAAATTGTTGATAATGCTGTTGAGCTATTAACAGTTTTACAAAAACTTAAGCCTGTTACTTTAAAAGATACATACTTTAAGTCTATACATTTAAGTACGACCATGAGTCCAAGTGTTAAAATTGAAAAAAGTTCAATCAGCGTTATTTAATTGTTATAGAAATGACAAGAGAAGAAAAACATATTTTAGTTAACGAGTTAACTGAAACATTGAAACAACATCCGAATTTTTTAGTTTTGGATACTGGCGGTATGACAGTAGAAAAAATGAATAAATTTAGACGAGTTTGTTTTCAATCTAATTTAAAAGTGCAGGTTGTAAAGAATTCTTTATTAAAAAAAGCGTTAGCAGCTGTTGATAGTAGTTATGAAGCAGTATTCCCTGTTTTAAAAGAAAATACTACAATAGTTTTTGCGAATGAAAATCTTGCAGAACCTGCAAAAATATTAAAAGATTTTAGAAATGATGCTGAACTTCCCAAGTTTAAGGCTGCTTATATAGAAATGTCTGTTTATGCAGGCGAATCAAGTCTTGATGCAGTAGCATCAATAAAATCTAAACAAGAAGTAATTGGTGAAATAATAGGATTATTACAGTCACCTATGGCTAATTTGTTGGGTGCTTTACAATCAAGCGGTGGAACAATTCATAGCTTGTTAAAAACAATTGAAGAAAAAAATCAATAATCAATTAATTAATTAAGAAAAATTTAAAAGTTTAATACAATGGCAGACGTAAAATCAATAGCAGAACAGTTAGTGAATTTGACTGTAAAAGAAGTTAATGAACTTGCAAAAATATTAGAAGAGGAGTATGGAATAAAACCAGCGGCTGCGGCGGCACCCGTTATGGTAGCAGCAGCAACTGCAGCAGGTCCTGCAGTAGTTGAACAAACTGAGTTTGATGTAATCTTACAATCAGCTGGTGATAAAAAATTAGAAGTAGTAAAAGTTGTAAGAAATATCACTGGTTTAGGTTTAAAGGAAGCTAAAGACTTAGTAGACAACGCTCCCAGTAAAATTAAAGAAAAAGTATCTAAAGAAGAGGCAGAAAGTGTTAAGAAACAATTAGTTGATGCTGGAGCTTCTGTTGAAATTAAGTAATTTATTTACGGTGCAAAAATTTATTTTTGCACCGATTTCTTCTTCTAAATCAGGCCTGAAATTTCAGGTCTATACGTATTTATAACAAGTCTTAAACTTTAAATATCTGCCTAATGGCTAAACAAAATAACGAAAGAATATCATTTTCAAAAATTAGTAAAATAGCTGATTATCCTGATTTATTGGAAATCCAAGTTAAATCTTTTCAAGAATTTATGCAGTTGGAAACTCCAGCTGATTTAAGAGTTTCTGAAGGTTTATATAAGGTTTTTCAAGAAAATTTCCCTGTTCTTGATTCTAGGGAAAATTTTGTTTTAGAATTTTTAGATTATTCACTAGATCCTCCTAAATATGACATTAATGAGTGTAAAGATAGAGGTTTGACATATTCAGTATCTTTAAAAGCTAAATTACATTTATATTGTAAAGATTCTGAAAATGAAGATTTTAAACCCATTATTGATGATGTTTATTTAGGAAATATTCCTTACATGACTCCTTCTGGTACCTTTATAATTAATGGAGCAGAGAGAGTTATTGTAAGCCAGTTGCATAGATCTCCTGGAGTTTTCTTTGCACAAACTTTGCACGCTAATGGTTCAAAACTATACTCTGCAAGAATTATTCCTTTTAGAGGTTCCTGGATTGAGTTTACTACTGATATAAACAATATCATGTATGCTTACATTGATGGTAAGAAAAAATTTCCCATTACTACTTTACTAAGAGCTATAGGTTATTCTTCTGATAAAGAAATCCTTGATATTTTTGATATTGCTGAAGAAGTTAAAGTTAAAAAATCTACTATCAAAGAATTAGAGGGTAGAGTTACTGCCGCAAGAGTCTTAAAATCTTGGGTTGAAGATTTTGGTGATGAAGATACAGGAGAAGTAACTTCTATAACTAGACACGAGGTTTTAATTGAAAGAGGTGAAACTTTAACTGAACACCATTTAGAAATTATTATTGATGCAGGTGTTAAATCTTTGATTTTACTAAAAGAAAGTAAACCTGAAATTGAATTTGATGAAAATGGTAATGAAATCATTAAAGAACAAATTGATTATTCTATCATTATCAATACTTTACAAAAAGACATTTCTAATGATGAATTAGAGGCAGTTCAATATATATATAGACAATTACGTAATGCAGATGCACCTGATGATGAAACTGCTCGTGGTATTATTGAAAAATTATTTTTCAGTGATAAACGTTATGATCTAGGAGAGGTAGGTCGTTATAGAATAAATAAAAGGCTTCACAAAAACTTTGACGAAACTTCATTGGTTTTAACCAAGAATGACATTATAAGCATCGTTAAATACTTAATTGAATTGGTTAATAGTAAAGCAAATGTTGATGATATCGACCATTTGAGTAATAGAAGAGTTAGAACGGTTGGAGAACAATTAGCGGCTCAATTCTCAGTAGGTCTGTCAAGAATGACAAGAACTATGAAGGAAAGAATGAATGTTCGTGATAACGAGGTATTTACTCCAACTGATTTAATAAATTCTAGAATATTAGCTTCTGTGATTAATTCTTTCTTTGGTACCTCCCAGTTATCACAATTTATGGATCAAACCAATCCATTAGCTGAAATAACCCATAAAAGAAGAATCTCTGCTCTTGGTCCTGGTGGTCTTACTAGAGAAAGGGCAGGTTTTGAGGTTCGCGACGTACACTACACTCATTATGGTAGATTATGCCCTATTGAAACTCCTGAAGGTCCAAATATCGGTTTAATCTCTTCTCTTTGTGTTTATGCGAAAGTAAATTCATTAGGATTTATTGAAACTCCCTACTGGAAGGTTAATAAAGGAAACGTAGAAAACGAAATTGTTTATTTAACAGCTGAAGAGGAAGATGGCATTTATATTGCTCAGGCACAAAAGAATAATGAATTAAAAGATGGAAAATTTGTAAAAGATAAAGTTCAAACAAGGCAATCTGGGGATTTTCCTATGGTTAAATCTGATGAAGTCCAATATATGGATGTCGCTACCAATCAGATTGTAAGTTTAGCAGCTTCTTTGATTCCTTTTCTTGAACACGATGATGCCAACCGTGCTTTAATGGGTTCTAATATGCAACGCCAAGCTGTTCCTTTAATCAAACCTAGTGCTCCAATTGTGGGTACTGGATTAGAAAGAAAAGCTGCTTTAGACTCAAGAGTTTTAATTGTTGCGGAAGATGATGGTGAAATTGTTTATGTTGACTCTAAAGTTATTAAAGTAAAATACAATAGAACTTTTGATGAAGAGATTATAAATTTTGATGAAGGTATTGTAACTTATGAACTTTCTAAATTTTTGCGTACAAACCAAAGTACATGTATAAATATTACTCCAATTGTTAAGATAGGGGATAAAGTGAAAAAAGGCGATATCTTAACTGAAGGTTATTCTACTCAAAATGGAGAGTTAAGTATAGGCCAAAATTTATTGGTTGCATTTATGCCTTGGCAAGGTTATAATTTTGAAGATGCAATCGTAATTTCTGAAAGAGTAGTATCAGAAGACTTATTTACATCTATTCATATAGAATCTTTTGAACTTCAAGTTAGAGATACTAAATTAGGTCAAGAAGAATTAACCAATGAAATTCCTAATGTAAGTGAAGATGCCACTAGAAACTTAGATGAAAATGGTTTAATTAGAATTGGTGCTGAGGTTAATGAAGGGGATATATTAATTGGTAAGATTACTCCTAAAGGTGAAACCGATCCAACTCCTGAGGAGAAGTTATTAAAAGCAATCTTTGGTGATAAAGCGGGTGATGTGAAAGACGCATCTTTAAAAGCTCCCCCCTCATTTAAAGGTATTGTAATTGATAAAAAGCTCTTCAAAAAGGATAAAAAAGATGTTAAAAATAAAATCAAAGAAAAGAAAGAACTTGATGAACTTGATAAATGGTATCGTTCTCAAATTTCTGATCTTAATGAACTCATGTACCAAAAACTTTCTAGACTTTTAACTGATAGAAAGTCAATGGGGGTTAAAGATGAATTAGGAAATGTGATTATTCCAGCAAATGAAAAGTTTTCTAAAAAACATTTGTATGGTTTAAATTATAAAGAATTAATAACCAGAAATTGGACAGGAGACGAAAGAATTGATGGTATACTCCAAAAATTGTTTCATAATTATAAGATTGAGTATAACAAAATTGAAGGTAAATATAAAAGAGATAAATATCAGATAAGTATTGGTGATGAACTACCGACGGGTATTTTGAAAATGGCAAAAGTTTATGTAGCTAATAAGAGAAAATTACGCGTTGGTGACAAAATGGCTGGTCGTCATGGTAATAAAGGTATTGTTTCTAAGATTGTACGTAGAGAAGATATGCCATTCTTAGAAGACGGTACACCTGTTGATATTGTATTAAATCCACTCGGTGTACCTTCAAGAATGAATCTGGGTCAGATTTATGAAACTATTTTGGGCTGGGCTGGTTTAAAATTAGGGGTTAAGTTTGCTACTCCTATTTTTGATGGACCCAATATTGATACAGTTAATGAATGGTTAAGAAAAGCGGAACTTCCTGAATTTGGACAGTGTTACTTATACGATGGACAAACAGGAGAAAGATTTGACCAGCCTGCTACTGTGGGTGTAATTTACATGCTAAAATTAGCACACATGGTAGATGATAAAATGCACGCACGTTCTATTGGTCCTTATTCTTTAGTTACTCAGCAGCCATTAGGTGGTAAATCACAATTTGGTGGTCAAAGATTTGGTGAAATGGAGGTTTGGGCATTAGAAGCATTCGGTGCTGCTCATATCTTACGCGAACTTATCACCGTAAAATCTGATGACGTTAATGGAAGACAAAAAACCTACGAAGCTATTGTTAGAGGTGATGTTTTCCCTACACCCGGCATTCCCGAATCCTTTAATGTATTATTGCATGAATTGAGAGGCCTTGCTTTAGAAGTTACATTAGAATAGTTCAGTTCGTTTCATTCAAATATATAAAATAACAAAGGATGTTTACAACAACAAAAGATACAAAAAATAAAAGTGATTTTAGAAAAATTACTATCAGTTTAGCTTCTCCAGAATCTATTTTAAATAGGTCAAAAGGTGAAGTTACAAAACCAGAAACCATCAATTACCGTTCTTATAAACCTGAAATGGGTGGTTTATTTTGCGAACGTATTTTTGGTCCTGTAAAAGACTATGAATGCCATTGTGGTAAATATAAAAGAGTACGTTATAAAGGTATTATCTGCGACCGTTGTGGTGTTGAGGTAACTGAAAAAAAGGTACGTAGAGAGAGAATGGGGCATATCCAATTAGTAATACCTGTTGCTCATATTTGGTATTTTCGTTCTCAACCGAATAAAATTGGAAATTTATTAGGCTGGAACTCCAAAAAATTAGACCAAGTGATTTATTATGAACGATATGTTGTAATTAATCCGGGTACTATTCAACATTTATCAAAAGGTGATTTTTTAACTGAAAGTGAATATGAAGAAATTCTTCAATCACTTCCTCGTGATAATTACTTGAGAGAAGATAATGACCCTGAAAAATTTGTAGCTAAAATGGGTGCTGAAGCCATTCAAATGTTATTACAAACATTAGATTTGGATTCAATAGCCTACGATTTGCGTGCTCAAGTGAGTTCCGAAACTTCTCAACAAAGAAAAACCGAAGCTTTAAAAAGGCTAAAAGTTATTGAAGCCTTTAGAAGTGCAAACAGAAATAAAGAAAATAAACCTGAATGGATGCTGGTAACTATGGTTCCAGTGATTCCCCCTGATTTAAGGCCCTTAGTACCTTTAGAAGGTGGTAGATTTGCTGCCTCTGATCTTAATGACCTTTATAGGAGAATTATTATTCGTAATAACCGTTTAAAAAAGTTAATTGAAGTGAGTGCTCCTGATGTCATTTTAAGAAATGAAAAAAGGATGCTTCAAGAGGCAGTTGATTCGCTTTTTGACAATACGAGAAAAGCAAATGCTGTTAAAACGGAATCCAATAGGGTTTTAAAATCTTTAAGTGATATGCTTAAGGGTAAAGCAGGCCGTTTTCGTCAAAATTTATTAGGGAAAAGGGTTGATTATTCTGGTCGTTCGGTGATTGTTGTAGGTCCTGAATTAAAACTTCATGAATGTGGTTTACCTAAGGATATGGCTGCTGAATTATTTAAACCATTTATTATAAGGAAGTTATTAGAAAGAGGTATAGCCAAAACAGTAAAAACCGCTAAAAAAATCGTTGATAAAAAAGAAGCTGTAATCTGGGAAATTTTAGAAAATGTTTTAAAAGGTCATCCTGTATTACTGAACCGTGCTCCAACACTACACCGTTTGGGTATTCAGGCTTTCCAACCTAAATTAATAGAAGGAAAAGCCATCCAATTACACCCATTAGTTTGTACAGGTTTTAATGCAGACTTCGACGGAGACCAAATGGCTGTTCATGTTCCTTTAAGTAACGAAGCTTGTCTAGAAGCTATGGTGTTAATGCTTTCAAGCCATAATATTTTACATCCTGCCAATGGTGCTCCTATTGCATTACCTTCTCAAGATATGGTTCTAGGTATTTACTATATGACCAAAGAAAGACCTAATCAAAAAGGAGAAAATTTAACTTTTTATAGCCCAGAAGAAGTTATCATTGCTTATAATGAAGGTAAAGTTGCATTGCATGCTAAAATAAAAGTCCGTATTAATAAATTTGATGACAAAGCTCAGCCTATAATTGACGAAAGAACGGGAATAATTAAAACAGAAATTATAGAAACTACTGTGGGTAGAGTTTTATTCAATCAAATTGTGCCTAAGGAAATGGGCTTTGTGAATACTCTATTAACTAAGACTTCAGCTAGAAAAATTATTCAAGATATTTTTAGAAAATCTGGTCTTAAAAGAACTGTTGAATTCTTAGATGATTTGAAACAAATGGGGTTCCAGTTTGCATTTAAGGGAGGGTTATCATTTAACTTGAAAAACGTTTTAATACCAAAAGAAAAACAAGATATCATTGCTGATGCTTATTCCAAAATTGAAGAGATTACCATGAATTATGAAATGGGTCTTATCACAGATAATGAACGTTATAATCAGGTAATTGATACTTGGGGATTAGCAAATACTCAATTAGCCGCAAAAGTTTTATCTGTTATTAAAAATGACCAAGACGGATTTAACTCCGTGTATATGATGTTAGATTCTGGAGCACGTGGTTCTAAAGAACAAATTAGACAGTTAGGGGGTATGAGGGGTTTAATGGCTAAACCTCAAAAAACTTTAAAGGGTGGTTCTGGTGAAATTATTGAAAATCCTATTTTATCTAATTTCCGTGAAGGATTAACCGTTCTTGAATATTTCATTTCTACTCATGGTGCAAGAAAAGGTCTTGCTGATACAGCTCTAAAAACAGCCGACGCAGGATATTTAACTCGTAGATTAGTAGACGTGGCTCAAGATGTAATTATTAAAGAAGATGATTGCGGTACTTTACGTGGTATCAATATAACATCAATTATCCAAAACGATGAATTGGTGGAGCATTTATCGGATAGAATTATTGGTAGAACACCACTAAATGATATTTATCATCCAATAACTGATGAATTAATTGTAAAAGCAGGTGATGAAATTACCGAAGAAATTGCAGAGAAAATTAAGTTAGCGGATATAGAATCTGTAGAAATTCGTTCTGTACTTACTTGTGATGCTAAAGAAGGGGTTTGTGCAAAATGTTATGGTAGAAATTTAGCGAATGGAAGAATGGTACAAATGGGTGAAGCTGTGGGTGTTATTGCAGCTCAATCTATCGGTGAACCCGGTACCCAGTTAACTTTAAGAACATTCCATACTGGTGGTGCCGCAAATCGTCTAACAGCTGATTCTAGTCTTAAATCTAAATACAAATCCAAAGTTGTTTTTGAAAATATTAAAACAGCAAAAGTAACAGATGAAAAAGGTATAGTAAATACAGTAGTCATTGGAAGAAGCGGTGAAATCAAATTAGTGGACTTAAATAATCCTGATAAGATTTTTAAAGTACATAATATTCCTTACGCTGCAACTTTATTCGTAACTGATGGGCAAGAGATTGAAAAAGATACTTTGATATGCTCTTGGGAAGCTTATAACTCACTAATTCTTTCAGAATTTAATGGTAAAGTAGAATTTGAAAATATTGTTAATGGATTAACCGCAAAAACAGAAAGAGATGTTCAGACAGGAAAAGAAAGGATAATTATTGTAGAAAGTAGGGATAAATCTAGTGCAAGCATTAGAATTGTTGATAAAAATGGTGAAACGATAAAGATTTACAACCTACCGATTAACTCACATCTTGAAGTGGATAATAATGAAGAGGTAGTTGCTGGTCAAATCCTTGCTAAAATACCACGAAATGCAGGTAGAACTTCCGATATTACAGGTGGTTTACCGAGGGTTCAAGAATTATTTGAAGCTAGAAATCCTTCAAATCCCGCTGTTATTGCAGAAATTGATGGTTATATACAGTTCGGTAAAGAAAAAAGAGGAAATCGTGAAGTTTACATAATTCCTAAACAATACAAAGAACTTTTAGATTCAGGAGAATTAACTTTAGCTAGTTTAGATTTAAAACCTTATTTGGCTTCAAAAAGTAAGCATTTTTTGGTTCAAGATAATGATTATGTAATTGCAGGAGAACCATTAACTGATGGTGCTATTACCCCTGCGGATATTTTAAGAATAAAAGGCTCAGCAGCGGTTCAAGAATATATAGTTAATGAAATTCAAGAGGTTTATCGTTTACAAGGTGTAAAAATTAATGATAAGCATATTGAAGTTATTGTGCGTCAAATGATGCAAAAAGTTACTATTAAAGATTCAGGAGATACAACTTTCTTAGAAAAGGAAATTGTTGATAAAATTGAGTTCCAAGAAGAAAATGACTGGATTTTTGATAAAAAAGTAATTGAAGATGCTGGAGATTCTGAAACACTTGTCAAAGGTATGATTGTGCCTTCTAGAAAAGTGAGAGATGAAAATTCTATGCTTAAAAGAAAAGGCTTGCGTTTAGTTCAATATAGAGACGCTAGACCTGCTATCGGTATACCTACCTTACAAGGTATTACCAGAGCATCTTTAGGAACACAAAGTTTTATGTCCGCTGCATCTTTCCAAGAAACTACTAAAGTATTAAGTGAAGCAGCTGTTTTAGCGAAAACGGATAACTTGAATGGTCTCAAAGAAAATGTGATTGTGGGTCATTTAATTCCTGCAGGAACTGGTTTAAGACAGTATGAATCTATTGAGATTATTAGCAAAGATACTCCATCTGAGCCAATGATTCCTATTTCTTCAACTACTAAAACAAAGAAAAAATCTAAGTTAGAGGTTTAATTTGAATAAAAATTTAAAAACTGACCAATTTTTAAAGATTGGTCAGTTTTTTGTTTTTTAGATTATTCTGCGTAAGGATTAATGAAACAAAGAGTGTGTCAATTAGATATTTTCAAACTTTATAAATTTCTTACGATATATTTGATTCCTTTTGGTAAAGCGTAAAATGCTTTTATATAAGTTGTATCAACTTTAATTTCAGGAACAATATAAGAAAATCGGTGGTCAATTTTATTGTAATCAATAAAGGCTCTTAAATGAGAGTTTTGTATTTTGCTATAGTAACTAATGGGAGTTACAAAACGTACTGATAATGTATTAGGATAAAGCCTTATGGTTTTACTTAATGGAACATTTTCTACTTGAATAGGTATTACTAAAATACCTTCTACAAATTTTTGAATATTGTATTTCATCATGACCGAGTTGGGTATTACTCCAATGTTTTCTTGGATTTTTAAAGGGATTTCAATATTTCCTTTTCCTATTAAATCTAAAGAAATGGGCTGAGTTTCCCAAAAATAAATATTTTTTAAATCATTCTCTGTTCCTTTAATGGTAACAGAATCTGGAAAAAATAAAGGAGGATTTACGAATTTATGATCCTCTTTTAAAGCGTAATTCAAATTAGGATAAATAGGAACCCTTTTTTCGTATTCTTTTTCAAATTTGAGAAATATACTATCCGGAAAGATGCTTAAAACAGTAAGTTCTTTAGAAAATTTTTCAATATTTAATTTATCTTCCGTTTTAATAAATCCATTTTTTAAAGCATCGGTTAAGTCTACTTGTATAGTATCATTTGCATTCCAGAAAATAGGTTTTAATAAATCAAAACCTTTACCTGATAAAGTTAATTCTAAGTTCTTGGGCAAAGTAGTAACCAAAACTTCTTTTGATGGATAATTGGTGTATTGGATTGGAAAAGAAAATAAGTGCGTATAATCTTGTGAAAGTTCTATTGATAACCAAAAAAAAATGGATAATCCTATGGATAAAACAACCTGAAAGACTATTTCTCTTTTTTTTCTTTTCATTGAAAATATAACTCTAAAACACTTCTGATGGAAGGATAGGTATCCAATTTTAATAATTCCTCTTTTTCAAACCAACGAACTTCTGTAATATTTTCCTCTGATTGAGGTTTTAGTTCATAATTCTTATTGGCACAAAAAACATCAAACCAAAAAGTGCTTTTTATCATAAACTGATTTTTTTGAGGATAAATATGATAAGTAAAGCAAATAAATTTTTTTATTTCTAATAAATTCTTAGGGATATTTACTTCTTCTTCAATTTCTCTTAAAGCAGTTTCTTCAGGACTTTCGCCAGAGTCAATTTTTCCTTTGGGTAAATCCCATTTGCCTAATCTGAAAATCATAAGGTATTGATTAATGGAATTTTTTATTAGACCTCCCGCTGCTTCAATGGGTTCCAGTATTTTTAACATTTCTTTCCATACTAAATGATATTCTTGCTGGTCACTAACTTGAAATTGGAGGTTATATTCAGGTTTTTCTAAAAATTCTTTGAATAATTCGGATTTATAATTTTTAAAACTTAAATCGTTTCCAAATTCAATATAGTGATTATTATAAAAAATTTTAGGGTATTTCATAACGCAAAAATAATAATTTAATGAATAACAAAAAGTTATTTGTTAATTTTTCTATTTACATTCCCGGATCGCTATCACGTTCAAAGTTTTGTTCTTCTTTACGTTTTTTGGGATTGATTTGAGCTTTCTCTGAACCTAATTTCCAAGTAGCAGTTAAAAATGCAATTCTGGTTTCCCTTTTTCTAACAAAAGTTTGTGTGATATTAGAATTATAAATTTTCACACCAAATTGGCGAGTATCCAATACATCAGAAACTCGCAAACTCAATGAAAGTTTTTTTCTTAATAAATCGGTTTTTGCAGCAAAATCCAATCCATGCATAGGAATTAATTTTCCTAAAATGGTTATCATAGGAGCTACATAATTGTAAGACACTTGAAATTCCCAATTTTTTATGGGAGTTAAAGTACTTAAAAATCGCGTATTCCAAGAAAAACCACTATTAGATAAACTATTTTCTACATTATTTCCGTTGATAAAAGTTTGATAGCCATTAAAACTAATCATACCATTCCACCATTTTACAGGGCTTCCTTTCATAATCAATTCTAATCCATAATCTTGGGCTTCGTTTAAATTCAGGAAGGTTATGGTCGCAATTCCTTCATTATTAACGGCTCTAAAACGGGTCATTTTATCCAAAGTATAACGATAATAAATAGATGAAGTAAGTAGCAGCTTGGAAATGGGTCTTTGATAAGAAAACTCAAATGAATGAGTAAATTCAGGACGTAATTTAGGATTGCCAAATCGTAAGTTGAATGGGTCTTGAAAATTAATAAATGGATTTAAGGATTCTAATCCTGGTCTATTAATTCTTTTGCTGTAGGATAGTTTAAGTTCTTGATTTTCTTGAAAGTATCTAGAAGCATGAAGACTTGGGAAAATACTAAAATAGGGATTTTTATCTTGTTGATTTAAAGTAAGCTGAACAACGTTTAAGTAAGTATGTTCTGCTCTAAAGCCTGTTAAAAAACCCCATTTCGCATTTTTACCAGATAGCTGTGCATAACCAGCACTAATTCTTTCCTCTAAATACCCATGATTAGAATAACGAGCATCATTTTCCCATACTCCCAAAGAATTTTGTAAATTTGCTATTAATTCCCCATCAACCTTTCTTAAAGTTGATTTTAAACCAGTTTCTAATTTCATTTTCTTAATAGGTCTTACATAATCTGCTTGTATGACAGCAACACGATTTTTAATTTGCTCTTCATTGAATTGAATTAATGTTCTATCATCAAACAATACATTCTGAACGTTCCAAAAAAATTGAGAGAAATAATTAGGGTCAACAGATTGGTTATAAGAATATTGTGCATCAATGCTTAAATTGTGGTAAATACCATTAAAATTTTTTTTATAGGATAAGCCAACGTCTCCATTTTTACCATCAGCTTTTGGGTTTGTATTATATCTATGAGAATAGCTGTCTAATTGTTCTTGTTCATTTAAAAAACGATAAACAATATAATCATAACCATTTTTGGTTCGGGTTTGAACATTTGCATTGAAGTTTAATGATGAGTTCTGGCTAATATTATAATCTAAATTGATACGAATACTGTGGTTTCTATTCCAATTGGAACCCCATGAAGTTTGACGAAAATAAAAAGAAGTATCAGGGAAAATATTATTTCTATCCATATACCCAGATTTCCAATATAAATTTTCTTGGTAATTATAATTAAAACCATAAGAAAACTTCTTTTTTCTAGCAGAAAATAAAAATCCGCCATTATATTTACTGTTTGTACCGATGGAAGCAGTTACAGAAGCAAACCATAACTGCATATCATTTTTTTTAGTGATAATATTGATAATTCCGGATACACCCTCTGGGTCATATTTAGCTGATGGATTCGTAATTACCTCAATTCTTTCAATCATATTAGCAGGAATTTGTTCTAATAATAAGGTTCTACCATTATTGGATAATGAGGAGGGTTTTCCATCAATTAAAATCATTACATTTTCACTTCCACGAAGTTGTATATTATTTTCTGTATCCACTGTTACAGAAGGAATAGTTTGTAAAATATTAATTGCGTTACCACCTTCTGCTAATGGTGTTTTAGAAACATTAAACACTTTTTTATCTATACCCACTTCAAATAAACTTTTATCGCCAGTTATAATTACGGTATCTTGCTTAACTTCTTTAGAAGCTAATTCAATTTTACCTAAGTCTGCTTCCATTGCTGGTGGAACCACCATAACATTTTCTATAATTTTGGACTCAAATCCTAAAAACTTAATATTCATTTTATATTTTCCGGGTTTAGGAACCTCTAACAAAAATGTTCCTTTTTCATCAGATAAAATACCCGATATGGAAGAGTCTCTTTGATGCATAGCCGTTACGCTTGCATATTCTAAAGGATTTCCCAGATTATCAACAATTTTACCTTTAATTTTCCCAGAGGGAGGGTTTTGAGCAAAAAGAGAAGTTGTTAAAATCCAACTAATAAAAAAAAAGTATTTTATTTTCATAATACAAAGTTGCAACATTTATCTAAATAAATTTTTGATATTTGGATTTTAATATGTTAAAAAAAATAAACTAGCAGTTTGCATAGATGAAATTATTGTCATATTTTTGTAGTAAGTTTGTTTTATGAAGTCCTTTTTTTTATATTTCGTTTTATTCTGGGTATTATTTTTTAACGTTTCAATAGCCCAAATAAACATGAATTTATCTTTTGAAGATTGGAAGCAAGTAACTCCACCTTTAGGAAGTACTTATGAAGATATAGATGGTTGGTGGGCTACTGTAAATGATGTAAGAAGAATTACAGGCAATAATGACCATCTCACTGCTTTTAAATATACGCCTGCTCAACAGGGTAACT
>CALLMJ010000003.1 GCA_938006875.1 uncultured Bacteroidia bacterium | reverse complement strand
ATTGTGGTGGATTCTGTATCCAAAAGATATTCTGCTTGTGGAGCAAGAATTGGCAGTTTGGTAACAAAAAACAAAGATGTTTATAATACTTGTTTAAAATTTGCTCAAGCACGGTTATCGCCTCCTTCATTAGGTCAAATTGGTGCGGAAGCCGCTGTAGATACTGGAGACGAATACTTCGGTGAAGTCATTGAAGAATACAAAAAAAGGAGAGATTTATTATTTAGTGAATTATCAAAAATAGAAGGAGTTACATGCCCTATGCCAACTGGCGCTTTTTATGGTATCGTAAAACTTCCAATTGACGACTCCGATAAATTTGCACAATGGCTTTTAGAACACTTTTCTTACGAAGGAGCAACTGTAATGGTAGCTCCAGCTACTGGTTTTTATGCTACCTCCGGATTAGGTAAGCAAGAAGTTAGAATTGCTTATGTACTCAAACTCAAAGACATTCAGCATGCTGTTGAATGTTTAAAAGTCGCATTAAAGGATTACAATCAAACCCAAAAATAAAAATTAGAAATATGACAAATTTTCAATATGATGTTACCGTAATTGGATCAGGACCTGGTGGTTATGTAGCTGCCATTCGCCTTGCACAACTAGGATTTAAAACGGCTATTGTAGAAAAATACGAAGCCCTAGGAGGTACTTGCTTGAACGTTGGGTGTATCCCTTCCAAAGCTTTATTAGATTCCTCAGAACATTTTTTTAATGCAAGCCATAACTTTAAAACTCATGGAATTAACCTTTCCAATTTAAAAGTTGATATGAACCAAATGATTGAACGTAAAAATCAAGTGGTTAGCCAAACAGTGGAAGGCGTTAAATTCTTAATGAAAAAAAATAAAATTACCGTTTTTAATGGCTTAGGTTCTTTTGAAAATCAAAATACACTCTCTATTACCAAAAAAGATGGCACAAAAGAAACTTTAACTTCCGAAAAATTCATTATTGCAACGGGTTCTAAACCTTCTACTATTCCTGGGGTAGAAATAGATAAATCCAGAATTATTACTTCTACTGAAGCTTTAAACCTTAAAGAAGTTCCTAAATCTATGATAGTAATTGGGGGCGGCGTTATTGGTTTAGAAATGGGGTCTGTATTTGCGCGTTTAGGAACTAAAGTTCAAGTCATAGAATATTCTGATTCTTTAATTGGTGCTATGGATTTGGACTTAGGAAAAGAAATTCAAAAAGTCTTAACAAAAGAATTAGGATTTGAATTTTTCTTTAAACACAAAGTTACTGGTGCATCAGTAAAAGGCAAAAAAACCAAAGTTACTGCGTTTAATCCTGATAATCAAGAAGTTAATTTTGAAGCGGACTATGTTTTAGTTTCAGTAGGGCGAAGGCCTTATACCGATGGATTAGGTTTAGAAAATATTGGTGTAAAAATTGATAATCGTGGAAGAGTGGAAGTCAATGAAAATTTACAAACGAATATTCCCAATATTTACGCTATTGGCGATGTTATACGTGGAGCCATGTTAGCTCATAAAGCTTCAGAAGAAGGAATTTATTTAGCTGAAAAATTGGCAGGGCAAAAACCTCATATAAACTACCTTTTAATTCCTAATGTGGTTTATACCTGGCCAGAAGTTGCGGGTGTAGGCTACACGGAACAAGAACTCAAAGAAAAAGGAACTCCTTACAAAAAAGGAAAATTTGATTTCCGCAATTTAGGACGTTCAAGAGCTTCTATGGATTTAGATGGATTTGTTAAAATTTTAGCCCATAAAGAGACAGACGAAATTTTAGGTATGCATATTATTGGTCCGAGAGCAGCAGATTTAATTGCAGAAGGCGTAGTAGCTATGGAGTTCAGAGCTTCGGCAGAGGATTTAGCCATTTTCTCGCATGCTCACCCTACTTTCGCAGAAGCCATCAAAGAAGCCGCATTAGATGCAACAGGAAAAAGAGCTTTACACATGTAATGAAAATCTTTGCACGCTCAATTGATTAATTTTTTTGAATCATTTGGGCGTGCCCATTCCTTCACAGGGTCGGACTGCTACGTTTAAGCTGATCTTGCCAAAGTAGATTCCACTTCGTTTCAGTATTTCGGTGAAATTAATAAAACCTTTTGCTTGTACATCTATCGAAGTCTAATGGAGTCAATTTGTGCCATTCGGAACCCTAAAGCTTAAAAACCGGGTTTTTCTTTTTTTAATACCATCAATAGTTTTGAAATAAAAAAACCTAAAAGATATAACTTTCAGGTTTTTTATTATGTACTCCGTAGGGGAATCGAACCCCTGTTACAAGAATGAAAATCTTGGGTCCTAACCTCTAGACGAACGGAGCATGCTATTTTTGTGTTAGGATATAAATTTGTACTCCGTAGGGGAATCGAACCCCTGTTACAAGAATGAAAATCTTGGGTCCTAACCTCTAGACGAACGGAGCAGTTTTAAAAGGTGTCGCAAAAATATTATGAATTTTTCAAGTTACAAAATTTTATATTAGAATTATTTGTAAGTTTTTGATTATCAAACTTTAAATTTTTATTTTACTTAAAAAATTCTTTCATTTTTTCAAAAAAACCTTTTTCTTTTTTTACAGGTTTAGGATTAAATCCGGGCATATTTTTAATTTTTTCTAAGATTGATTTTTCTTCATTGGTTAAATTTTGAGGAGTCCATACATTGATATGAATCAATAAATCCCCTGTATTTCCTCTGTTGATATTCGTTAAACCTTTTCCTTTTAATCTAACTATTTTACCCGATTGAGTTCCTGGTTCAATTTTAAATTTTGCTTTACCATCCAAGGTTGGTACTTCAAGAGTAGCCCCTAATGCCGCATCAGCAATATTAATCAATAATTCATAAATCAAGTTATCACCTTCTCTAGAAAAATGCTCATGGGGGATTTCTTCAATCTGAATAATAAGGTCACCATTAGGACCTCCATCTTTACCCACTCCCCCACTACCTCTTTGAACCAATTGCATACCATCAGCTACACCTGCAGGAATATTTAAGGTTTGATATACATCATCTTTGATTCTTCCATCTCCTTTACATTTTTTACAAGGGTCAGTGATAATTTTTCCAGTACCATTACAAGTAGGGCATGTACTTACTACAATTTGTTGAAAAAAGCCTCCACCCACTCTTTTACGTACTTCGCCAGTACCATTACAAGTAGAACAAGTTTTTACACCGTCATAACTGGTAGAACCCTTTCCATGACACTCATCACACTCAATAAGCTTTTTATATTTAACTTTTTTTTCACAACCCGTAGCAATTTCTTCTAATGTCAATTTGACAGTTATTTTGACATCAGAACCTCTTTGCCCTCTCCTTCTATTTCCACCGCCACCAAAAAAGTTTTCAAATCCACCACCAAAAATATCAGAAAATTGAGAAAAAATATCATTAAAATCAACTCCACCCCCCTGAAAACCATTAAGACCCTCATGCCCGTAACGGTCGTAAGCCGATTTCTTTTCTTCATCAGAAAGTACAGAATAAGCTTCTGTAATTTCCTTGAATTTTTCTTCTGCCTCTTTATTTCCAGGATTTTGGTCTGGGTGATATTTTAAAGCTAATTTACGATAAGCCTTTTTAATTTCATCTTGTGAAGCATTTTTGGATACACCCAACACTTCGTAATAATCACGTTTTGCCATAGTTTTATGCTCCAATAATAACTTTTGAATGTCTAATCACTCTACCTTGAAATTTATATCCTTCTTCCACCACATCAATGACTTTATTTTTCTTATTTTCATCATCAACTGGTATGGAACCAATAGCTTCATGTAAATCAGAATTAAAATCTTCATTTAAAGCAGGTATTGGCTCAACACCTTTTTTATTTAAATTATGAAATAAATTTTTTGCCACTAACTCTAAACCTTTTTTGATAGCTTCTATATTATCAGAAGTTTGAACTACTTTCATAGTTCTTTCAAAATCATCTAAAATAGGCAAAATTCCTTTGATTAAATCTTCATTTGCATAAGTAATTATGTCTGCTTTTTCTTTAAGCGTTCTTTTTTTGTAGTTATCAAAATCTGCTGCTAAACGAAGCAGTTGCTCTTTAGTTTCTGTTAATTCTTTTTCAATTTGTTGCATTTTTAATAAGGTTTCATCTAGTTCCGAATTTTGTTCATTTAAAACATTTTCTGAATTTTTAGGTTCATTTTCT
Organism: uncultured Bacteroidia bacterium; assembly: GCA_938006875.1. Taxonomy (GTDB): domain Bacteria; phylum Bacteroidota; class Bacteroidia; order J057; family CALLMJ01; genus CALLMJ01. Next base: position 12,941 of record CALLMJ010000003.1, on the reverse strand, counting down.
ATGAATTGTTCTTCTTTTTCTATGAATTGTCCTTCTTTATTATTGATATTTTCTTGCATATCTATGGATAATTTTTTCTATTAATTCAACTTTTCAAAGTCCTCCCAATTCATTTTTAAATGATGGTTTTCACCATAATATTTTAACACTTTGACCATAACTTGAGGTTCAATAAAACCAGCAATGGGTGTCAAAATTTCAGATTTTTCATTTAAAATGACAGTTGTAGGATAACTCATCTTACCATTGAGCAATAGATATGCCAATTGATTGGCTCTTTTTTCTGGATTAAATCCAAATTTTATTCCTTTATAAACCAAACTATCTTTACTTTCAGCATTTAATTTTACAGCTACATAATTTTCATTAATTTGTTTTATTACTTCTGGATTTGTAAATGTCTTTTGGTCCATGATTTTACACCAACCACACCAATTCGTGTAAATATCTACCATAATTTTTTTTCCAGATTTTTCAGCGATTTTAGACGCTTCATCTAAAGATACCCATTGAATAGAACCATTATTTAACTCTTTTTCAATTTTAAATTCTGACTTTTTGTCATTAATTAAACAATAACCCAAAAATAAAACACATAAAATTATTGTAAATCCAAAATTTTTTTTCATTTTTTTTTGCAAATATACAAATTTTGTAAATTGCATTTTTATTTAGGTAAATGAAATTTATAATTTTTAGTGTTATAGTTTTATACTTTATTTCTTGTAATCAAAATTCCCAACCTCCCAAAGATTCAAGCTTTGAATACTATTACCAAAGAACAGGAAATCAAATCCAAGAATTAAAATTAAAATTTAATCCTACAAAAACTGAAGTTACCGAAGCATACTATAAACCTATTAGTGAAAAAAATTATATTCCTCTTCAAATTTTATCTAAAAATGAAACTCCTTTCTATTACTTGGTAAATTATTCTGAAATTAATCAGGCTATCAAACTATTTACTGATTTTGGAGCTGGAGCTTCTTTATTTTTTTCTGATGATAAGCTTGTTACGTTTAATAAAGAATTTAAAATTTTTTCTGATGACAAAAAGTCAGTATTAATTACATCAGGATTGCCATCCTTTACACCTTTTTTTTTAACTGATGATAAAAATACCTATATACATCAATTTTTACCCTCCGAAGAAGACACTATAAATGTGGTTACAAACCCGAATTATCCTAATTCCATAGTTTTTGAAGGCACTTTTACCAATGGAAAAAATGCTAAAATTACCGTTTCACAAGATGAAAAAAATCCTTCTAACTACACCTTCTTGGTAGAAATGGATAATGATAAGTTTTTATTTAAGCATAATTTTGAATGATTTTAGTATTTGTATTAAATATTTTCGGATATTTCTTGTATTTATTACCAAAATCATTTTTTTATACCTTTTCAAATTTGATTGCATGGATTATCGGAAATATTATTCAGTATCGAAGAAAAGTTATTGAACAAAATTTAAAAAATGCTTTTCCTTATTTGTCTGAAGTTCATATACAAAATATCAAAAATCAATTTTATAAAAACTTAACTAACCAATTCTTTGAGATGTTAATCATGACCGCCAATAGTTATGATTACATTCAAAAGCATTATGAAATTGATGTTTCAGAATTAAACCATCTATATAATGAAGGCAAATCCGTGTTGATGGTACTTGGGCACCAATTTAATTGGGAATGGGGTTTATGGTTATTAAGCCAAAAAACCCATTTTCATGTACAAGGTGTTTATATGCCTATAAAAAACTCTTCTATTGATAAATGGCTTGTGAAAATTAGAGGAAAATATGGAGCAGAAATGGTTCCCGCAAACCAAGTAAGAACTCTTTTAAAACCACCCACAGATAAACCTACTTTAACCTTAATTATTGGTGACCAAAGCCCTGCAAATCTTGATTATTGCCTTTGGATAAACTTTTTAAATCAAGAAACTGCTTTTATTAATGCTTATGAAAAAATTGCACATCGTAGAAAAATGGCAATAGTTTTTATTGAAGTTCTCAAAATTCGTCAAGGATATTATAAAACTCCTTATAAAGTTTTTTGCAAAGATGCATCAAAATTAAAACCCAATGAAATTGTTCAAAATTTTGTTAATTTTTTAGAAGAAAGTATTCAAAAAAATCCTGATAACTGGCTTTGGAGCCATAGAAGATGGAAACATAAACGAAGTTTATAAATTTTTAATATTTTAACCCAATTAATAACATCTGGATAGAAAAATATTTTTAGAATCGTAGTATTTTTAATTTCAAAAAAACGCCCTATCATAAAATTAAATGATATTGACATTGATAAGCAAAGTGAAATTATTGAGCTTGAAAAACAATTGGTTGATAAATTAGACAACCAACAAGCCAAAATAATTCTAATCCACAAGGGATTTCTTTAACAAAATACCCCAAACCTAATGTTAAGGCTTGGGGTTCCACCTAAAAAATAAACACAATTAATCTAAAATCATCTCAGGAACGTCTCCGGGAATAATTAAAGTACCAGCTGTAGATTTTTCAATAAGTTCAATAGAAACTCCTGGAGCCCTTTCTCTTAGAATAAAACCACCTTCATGATGAATATCGTAAACTCCCAATTCAGTTACAATTTTTTTTACGCAACGTAAACCAGTTATGGGTAAAGTACATTTAGGAAGTAATTTAGATTCACCCGCTTTATTGACTTGTTGCATTGCTACAATAATATTTTTAGCGGAAGCCACTAAATCCATAGCACCCCCCATACCTTTCACCATTTTACCGGGAATTTTCCAATTAGCAATATCACCATTTTCAGAAACCTCCATAGCTCCTAATATGGTTAAATCAATTTTTTGTGCTCTAATCATACCAAAACTCATAGCAGAATCAAAAACTGCAGAACCTTTTAAATAAGTTACCGTTTGTTTTCCTGCATTAATTAAATCGGGGTCTTCTTCACCTTCATAAGGAAACGGTCCCATTCCTAATAAGCCATTTTCTGATTGTAATACTACCTGAATTCCTTGAGGAATATAATTAGCAACTAAGGTAGGAATACCAATTCCCAAATTTACGTAGTAACCGTCTTTTACTTCTTTTGCTATTCTTTTGGCAATTCCATTTTTATCTAACATAATTTTAATTTTAAAGGGTTACGATTTTTTTCTTACAGTACGTTGTTCAATACGTTTTTCATATTTTTCACCTTGGAAAATTCTATGTACAAATATTCCTGGAGTATGGATTTGGTCAGGGTCTAATTCACCTGCTTCCACTAAAATTTCTACTTCGGCGATAGTAATTTTACCAGCCATAGCCATTAAAGGATTAAAATTTCTCGCAGTACTTCTATAAATTAAATTTCCAGCAGTATCACCTTTCCAAGCTTTTACTAACGCAAAATCAGATTCAAATGCTTCTTCAATTAAGTAATCTTTACCTCTATGATGAACAATTTGTTTTCCTTGGGCTACCTCTGTACCCACACCAGCTGGAGTTGGAAAAAAGGGAATACCATAACCAGCCATCATGCAGCGAGTTGCTAAAGTACCTTGTGGGATTAACTCCACTTCTAATTCACCACTTAAAAGTTGTCTTTCAAATTCATCATTCTCTCCTACATAAGAAGAAATCATTTTTTTTACTTGACGGGTTTTCAGCAATAAACCAATCCCAAAATCATCTACTCCTGCATTATTAGAAATACAAGTTAAATTTTTTACTCCTTTTTTGAGTAAAGCTGCAATTAAATTTTCTGGAATACCACAAAGCCCAAAACCGCCTAACATCAAAACGGCTCCGTCTTGTATATCATGAATGGCTTCATCAGCATTTTTTACCACTTTGTTTATCATGCTATATAATTCTTAGAGTTGGTGGCAAATATAACAGTTTTTCTTGGAAACTAAATCTTCAGGAATAAAAAAGTATAATCATTTGGGCGTTCCTTCGCTAAGGTTCATGGTCTGGCTGTTACTTTTACACGGATTTTACAGAAGCGGGTTTCTATTCTTTTCAACATTTCGGTGAACTCAGAATATATTACAATTCTTATTCTGCTTCGGTAAACTTAGCATCAGAAGGCAGTGCCAAACCCCTCACGCATAACCCCATAAGTCAAAAACCTTTATAACAAATTTTGATTTCAAAAGAAAAAAAAATAATTTTGCGAGTTTTTCAGTGGAATAGGATATATGAAAGGTGTTGTAGCAATTGTAGGGAGACCCAACGTCGGAAAATCTACTCTTTTTAATCGTTTAATTGGTGAAAGAAAGGCTATTGTAGATGATTTGCCTGGTGTTACTCGTGATAGAAATTATGGTATTTGTGAGTGGACAGACCAAGAGTTTACCGTTATTGATACTGGTGGTTTTTTGCCACATACTCCCGATATTTTTGAACAAGCTATTCGTGAACAAGTTAAAATTGCTATTGAAGAAGCTGATGTCATTTTATTTTTAGTAGATGTTCATGATGGCATAAATCCTTTTGATTTTGATATCGCTCAATTGCTACGAACTTACAATAATAAAAAGGTAATTATCGTTGCTAATAAAGTGGATAATTCCAAATTTTTGCAAAGTATTCATGAATTCTACCAACTAGGATTTGATAATATTATTCCAATTGCCTCTAACTCTGGGTTTGGTGTAGGGGATTTATTAGATGAAATTTTACAAAAATTACCTTCCGAAAATCAACTAGAAACTCTTGATTCTGATATACCCAAAATTGCTTTCGTAGGAAGACCCAATGTAGGAAAGTCCTCTTTGGTGAATGCTTTATTAGATAAAAATCAAAATATTGTAACTCCTATTGCTGGTACTACAAGAGATAGCATTTACACACGTTACAAAGCATTTGGTTTTGATTTTTATTTAGTGGATACTGCTGGTTTACGAAAAAAAGCTAACGTAAAAGAACAATTAGAGTTTTACTCAACGATTAGAACTATCAAAGCCATTGATGATTGTGACGTTGCATTTTTAATGTTAGATGCTACACAAGGAATTGAATCTCAAGATTTAAAAATCTTAGATTTGATTGTTTCTCGTAAAAAAGGTTTAATCATTTTAGTAAATAAATGGGATTTAGTTGAAAAAACTAAAAATATTGATAAAGAATACATTGCTTTAATTCGGGAAAGAATTGCTCCTTTAACCCATGTACCGATTTTGTTTATTTCTGCAACCGAAAAATTACGCATTCATAAAGCTCTTCAAAAAGCTGTTGATGTTATGAAAATGAAAAATTTAAAAATTCCTACTCATGAATTGAACGAAAAATTATTACCATTAATTAAAGATACTCCTCCTCCTTCTTATCGTGGTCATTTAATAAAAATAAAATTTATTACTCAAACAGAAGGAAGATGCCCTACCTTTGCTTTTTATTGTAATTATCCTGAACAGGTTCCTACACACTACAAAAGATTTTTAGAAAATAAAATTCGTGAACTTTATAGTTTTGAAGGTTGGCCTATTACCATTGTAACACGTGAAAAAAAATAAAAAATTATGAAAAAAAATTATGTTTTTATAATTCTGTTTTTACAGGCATTTTTAGTTGAAAAAGGTTTTTCTCAAGCTGATGATTTGTATTACAGCCCTTATTCTTATTATGGATTAGGGGATAAAATTTATAATAATTCATTAAGAAACAGAGCATTAGGTTCAATTGGAATTGCTAATTCTTCTCCTATCAATATTATCATGGGTAACCCTGCTTCTTATGCAGACCTAAAACAAACTACTTTTGAATTTTCAGGTTCTTATAAATTGAGTAGTTTTATAACTGATACCCTAAAAATCTCTAGAAGCAATACAGCTTTTGATGGTATTAACTTTGGATTTCCTGCTAATAAAAAATTTACATTAGTTTTAGGTTTAAACCCTGATACTAAATCAGGTTATAAAGTAAAACAAATTTCGGATTTCATTCATGAGAATGATACCTTAAAATTATTAACCATTCGTTCTGGTGATGGTGGTATCAATAAAGCCACTTTGGGTTTGGGAATTCCATTTTTTAAGCATAAATTCAATATGGGTTTTAATGTACATTATTATTTTGGAAATATTTCTCGTTACAAAGAAACTGCATTTTTACAAACTGGATTTATAAATACCTTAGTAAGAAATAGAACCAATTACAACGGTTTCGGTTATCATTTTGGTGTTTTGTATTCTGATTCTATTGGCAAATCAAAATATAGAATTGGAGCAACTTACCAAACTTCTTTAAAGTTGAATACACAACAAACCCTCGAATATTTTGATGCAACTCCAACTGCTTACGGTATTCTTTATACTCCATTTGATACCATTGTAAGCCCTAAAAGCCAGTTTAATAATCCTTCTATTTTAAGTTTTGGTATAGGAATGGATAATTTTAATCAATTTACATGGGGATTAGATTTTCAATATTATGATGCTTCTAAAACTTTGAGTAATGAACCTAATACCGTTTTTCAAAAATCTTATAAAATCCAAGCAGGTTTAGAGTGGGTACCTAAATTCAGTGAAGAAGGATATTGGAAAAAAGTCGCTTACAGAATGGGTGGTTATTTTCATCAATCAGAATTAAAACTCTTTAACCAAAATATCAATCAAATGGCTTTTACCTTCGGTATGGGATTGCCTTTTAGAAGAACCCTCTCTCGTTTGAATCTTTACTTTGAACTCGGACAAAGAGGTGTAACCTCTCAAAATTTAGTAAAAGAATTGTATTTTTCTACAGGAGTGGGTGTAACTTTTAATGAAACTTGGTTTATTAAACGTAAGTTAGATTAGTCATGTTTTTTCAAAAAGAAACTTTGTTTATAGGGAAAAGTCTCTTAATATTAGAAGAAACCGATTCTACCAATGCTTTTTTACATAGAATTTTAAAAGATTCTCCTATTGAAGGAACTATTGTATGGGCAATAAGTCAATTTGCTGGTAAAGGTCTAGCATCAACTCATTGGGAATCTGAAAAAAACAAAAATTTAACTTTCTCTGTCTTATTGAATCCAAAATTTTTAAACCCTTCGGATATTTTTTATCTTAATAAAATTACTTCCTTAGCTATTTTGAAAACTCTCCAAACCTATCTTCCAGACCAAAAAATTGAAATTAAATGGCCTAATGATATTTACGTTAACCAAAAAAAGATTTGTGGGATTTTAATTGAAAACAATTTAGATATTCGTTTGAACTCCTCAATTATTGGTATAGGTTTGAATATCAATCAATTACATTTTTCATCTTGGATTGATTTTAAAACTACTTCCCTCAAAAAAATCACTCAAAAAGAACACGATTTACAAGAAGTTCTTCATGAAATTTCCTATTGGTTAGAGTATTATTACCAATCTTTAAAAGCTCATTACTGGGATAGCATTGACAGAGAATATTTGCAAAATTTATTAGGTTATCAAGAAATTGGTAATTATAAAGTTGAAAATCAAGAATTTGAAGGAACTATTATCGGAGTTCATAAAGATGGTCGCTTAGCAGTTCATCACCATAATGAAGTGAAAAATTACTATTTTAAAGAAATTGAATTTTTATTGTAAAATTTTTTGAGAACATCTATTCCGTACTTAATTTTTATGATTTGAAAACTGCAATTGATAAAGTTTAGTGTAAAGACCATTTTTTTCTAATAATTCTTGATGGTTCCCAGATTCTACAATTTTTCCTTCTTCTATGACTAAAATTTTATTTGCATGGATAATTGTAGAGAGTCTATGAGCAATTACAATAGAAGTTCTATCTTTCATTAAGTGGTTCAAAGCCTCTTGAACCAGTTTTTCGGATTCGTTATCTAAGGCAGAAGTAGCTTCATCTAAAATAAGAATTTGAGGGTTTTTCAAAATAGCTCTTGCAATAGCAATTCTTTGTCTTTGACCTCCTGAAAGCATAGTACCACGTTCTCCAATTACAGTATCATAACCATTCGGTAATTGTGAAATAAATTCATGAGCATTGGCAATTTTTGCTGCTTCAATAATTTCTTCTCGTGAGGCATTGGTATTGGCATAAGCAATGTTATTTGCAACTGTATCATGAAATAATATACCTTCTTGAGTTACAATACCCATTAATTTCCTAAATGATCCAGCATGAATTTCATTTAAATCCATATTATCAATATAAATTTTACCTTTTGTAGGTTCATAAAATCTACAAATTAAATCAACTAAAGTAGATTTTCCACCACCTGAGGGTCCAACTAATGCAATAGTTTCGCCTTTTTTTAAGGTAAAGTTTATATTTTCTAAAGCATATTTATTTTTGGTTTCGTATTGAAAATATAAATTTTCAACTTTTAATTCTTGATTAAAGGATTCAATTTTGATTCCTTCATGGGATTCAGAAACGGGTTTTTCTTCACTTAAAAGTTTTTTGATTCTTTGGTAAGAAACAATTCCTTTTTGAATTCTAGAAATAGCAGAAGAAAAAGTTTTAATGGGTGCAATAAATTGTGAAAACAAAGCAATAAAACCAATAAATTCCGAAGCTTTGAGTTCTTTATTTCCTGAAAGAATCATATTAGCACCAAATAAAATCATGAAAATAACAATTAAAATACTTAATACCTCTGTTAATGGAGAAGCCAAATCTGAGCGTCTTCTATAGCTTACCATATTATTCCGATATTTTTCATTTAATTTGATATATTTTTCATTTTCATAAGGCTCAGCATGAAAAGCTTTTACAATTCTTATACCTGATAAAAATTCTTCTAAAGTACTTAAAATTTGGTCAAAAATCGTTTGAGCTTTATTGGCTCTTTTTTTTAGGGATTTTGCGATTCTACTAATTGCAAAACCTGTAAGCGGTAGAATTAAAAATGTAAACAAAGTTAATTTCCATGAAATAAAAAACATTGTAAACAAGAAAAAAAGCATGGTTAAAGGATCAGAAAAAACAGTTTGTAAGGTACCAATAATAGACTCTTGTACAATCTGGACATCATTTATAACTACGGCAATAATTTCTCCTTTTTTCTTTTTAGAATAAAAATTTAAAGGTAAATGAGTTAAATGCTTAAACAAAGAAGTCCTTAAGGATTGCAAAATAGATTCTTCTAATAATGCAATATTCCATGAACTAAAATATCTAAATGTATTTTTCAATAAAATAGATAGCCATAAAAAAGCACAGAAATAAAGAAGAACAGTCATTTTCCCATAAAAAATCATATTTTGAGAAAGCCAATAAAAACCCCAATCTTTTAGATTCGAAAAATTATAAAAACTAAATTCTGAAGAAGGTCTAGAAACTGGATTTTCAGAAAATAAAATTTCTAAAAATGGAATTAAAAGCGTTAAAGATAAAACACTAAAAAGATTATAGATAACAAGGAAGAAAATGGCTCTATAAAGGAACTTAAAATAAGGTTTTCCGTATTTAAGAATTTCAAAATAAACATTCATAAAATCAATTAGTTTTCATTGGGATTTGAAGTAGTTTCAATAACGAGTTTATAAATACTATCCAATTGATGAACATGATCTGAGTAATAATTCATTGAATAATAAAAATCTTCTTTTGTTACATTATATTTTGATAAAATACTGTTATACATTTGTTTACTTTTTTTTATCCTTTCTTCGTTACTTAATTTTTGTTCATAAAAATAAGATTGGATTATGTGCATATCCTTTAAAATAAGTACCATTTTTTCTGTGGGTATTTTATGTTTTGAAGAGGTAGAATTGCAAGATAATAATACGAATAACAGAAATATTAAATGTTTTTTCATTTTTTATTTTTTCAATTTTATTAAGATTTGATACTTATTTTGGTAATTAAATATCATTTTGTCTTGACCCTGAAGTAGAACGCAAAATTACAATTTTATGCATATAAAATCAAAGAATAAAGTTATAATTTAAAGGCATGAAGTGATACTACCTTTTGAATAAGTGGAAACGATGAGATAATCGAAACAGGCACGAACGCCTAAAATATTTTTGAAAGATTGTAACTATTAGGCACGTTTAAACATACTCAGGTGTAACCAAATAATATTTAATTACGTTTTCAGCAAGTCCTTGAAAATGAGAAATATCTGAGGCTTCATGGATATTTTTTAACTGACCATTCTTAAAGCTAATTAAAATGGGTTCTTTGTTGGAACTAAAATATGCTTGATTGGATAGTTCACCAGTGTAAACATAATAAGAAATGTCGTCTTCAGAAAGTTGGAATTTTTGTTTAAAAAATGACTTTTTATTTTTTACGAATTTTTCATCAAACGGAATTGACTGCATTTGTAATTTAAAGAATTTTCTACTTAAAAGTCTTGTACATAAATCACTTAAAACTTTATCTTTTTCATAACGCCACTGTTGAACGGCATATAAAATATTCATATCCTCCAAATTGACAAAACGTCCTACGGTTTCATCGTCTAATTCTTGTAAGGAATTCAAAGATAAAAAGTAGGTCAAATTTTCGTCTATCCAATGAATTTCATTTTTTTTAAATAATTGCCTTACTCTTTTCAAGATATTGACTAACATGGTTTCAGCGGTAACAGCCGTTTTGTGGAGATAAACCTGCCAATACATCAGCCTACGAGCAACAATAAATTTTTCAACCGAATAAATTCCTTTTTCTTCTACTACTAATTGGTTATCAACAACATAAATCGTTTTAATAATTCTTTCTGTTCCTACTATTCCTTCCACTACACCTGTAAAAAAACTATCACGCATCAAATAGTCCATTCTATCCATATCCAATTGACCAGAAACCAATTGATGTAAAAAAATTTTCGGGTATTCATTATTAAAAATTTTTAGGGCTAAATCTAGTTCACCTTTAAATTCTGAATTTAATCTTTTCATCAATTCTAAACTCATGACTTCATGGTCTAAATCAGGAATTAGAACGTGTTCAAGTGCATGAGAAAAAGGACCATGACCAATATCATGCAAAAGGATGGCTATCAAAGTGGAGGTATACTCTTCTGGAGAAATATCAATATTTTTGTTTTTAAGGACGTTAAGTGCTTGTTGGGTAAGGTGCATTGCTCCTAAAGCATGATTAAAACGAGTATGTTCAGCACCAGGATAAACATAAGAAGTTAATGCTAACTGCTTGATTCTTCTTAATCTTTGTACATAAGGATGATTGATAAGGTCTAATAAAATTCCTTTAGGAACTTCAATAAAACCATGTACAGGGTCATTGAAAATTTTAATGGGTGTTGTCATGAGTTTTTGCTAATAAATAATCTAAAATAGCCAAAATAGAAACAATCAATAAAAGCAAAGAAGTTGCAAAGATAGGTTGCCAGATTAAAAAACCACCCATTAAACCTAAAATACCACCTAAATCCCGAATATAACGAAGTTGTTCATTGGTAGCACCCCATATCATATCTTCTAATTTTCCTTCATCAAATTGATGAATTTGTTTTCTAAACATTTCATGCAAGTTCAAGTTTTCTAAAATTTCGGATAATGTTTCATTTACCCATTCTTCTGCTTTGGGAATCTCAGTTTTTAGTGTTTGAATTAACTCTTCTAATTCCTCTGGATGGCTGGATATTAGATTAACAACGGTTTCAGGGATTTCATGAATCGTATTACTTAAAGCTGATTGATATTGATTTGGTTGTAATTGAGTGTATGTTTTGAAAACCAATCCAGATAAACCTTTTTTGAATATTTCTTTGAGCTTTTTATCTAATTGTTCTGTAAATTTTTTACGATTTTCTTCTTTTTCAAAATATTTGGTTAAACTTTGTTCAAATTTTGATTTTGTAGCATCTAAAAATTCTTGGTCTTTAGATAAGTTTTCAATTCCATTGACTATAACTTGAGAAAGTTTGTTTAAAATTTGGGATTCATGTATCAAATTTTTGATATGGTTTTCGTTAAGAACATGGTGATGAATTGCATAAGCTAATTTATCGGAAATTCTATCTTTTTGAGCCGGAATTAAACCTTGCCCCCAGATTGGCCTTCTTTTCTGTGGTTTAAATAACATTTTGATAGCTAACCAATTAGTTCCGTATCCTATTAATCCACTTACAGATAAAGTTTTGATGAGATTATGAAGAGGTATTTTAAAATTTAATATGTATAAAAAATCATTACTATGAAAATCCCAAAAAATTCCCCCAAAAAATCCTAATAAACAAATTATAGGAATAGCTTCTAAAAGCCATAAAAACTGATATTTTTTCTTTTTAGGTTGTGTAGTAGGAAGTGTATTCTCAGAATTGGGTAAACTTTTCCAAAGCTCTTGAAAATGAAAATGTTTGGGAATATAAATCTTTAGGATTTCTCGAAATTTCAAGTTTTGCTCCTCCATAAGGACAAATTTTTTGAACAAAGAAAGGTATAAAAGTGATGAAAAACAAAAGATTTTTTATCTGCATAGCTTTTTTATATTAGAGTTTATGAACAATTAATTAAAAATTTGTTTATCAGTTAATTGTTAGCTATTAACAAAGCAATCTAAAACATTAGATAAATATGCGGTCGTTGAGTAGTGAGTGAAGCGAACATACCGAAACAACCGATTTTACCCGAAACATGGTCATTTCGATACGGCTGCGACTACTCAATGACCACAGGTACGGCTACGACTTCTCAATGACAATCGCTACGTCTGCGTCTACGTAATGACCAATCCTTAGGTTATATGCGGTCGTTGAGTAGTGAGTAAAGCGAACGTATCGAAACGACCGCTTTTCCACGAAAAATGGTCATTTCGATACAGCTACGCCTACTCAATGACCACTCTTTAGAATAATCAACTATCCAATAGAAAATAAATTTTCAACATTTAGATAAATCAAATATTTATTTCTTGCCAAGCATTAAATAATAAAATTCTTTGCTAACACTTTTAATTTAAGCAAGGACTTCACTATTGATTGGTTTTCTAAATTTAATTCAAAAAACGTTACTCCGAAAATTCGGAGTAACGCGGGAGTAACGCAAAAT
>CALLMJ010000002.1 GCA_938006875.1 uncultured Bacteroidia bacterium | reverse complement strand
GATTTCCAACAATAGGGCAAGCATCATCTTTAATAGTTACCGTAAAAACATTGACACCTGTGTCATTATAAGTTGGGTTCCAAGTAAAAGTACCGACTGGGGGTTGTCCTGTAACCGAGAAATTCCCTGTTGGAATACCGTTGTTCCAAGTCATGGTTAGCGTTTGTCCTGCATCAGGGTCAGAGCCATTTAACGTAAAATTAACGGTTTGCCCTGGGCAAACCGTGATAGAATAGTTACTTGTTCCATTGATACCCGAAACTGCTGGTAAATTGTTATTACAGTTACGTACAATCACTTGAATATCACGTATTACGGAGCCAATAAGTTGTCCATTACGATATTCTTCAATTTTTACTGCCATTACGGTAATCTGGTTAGGCTGTGTGGGAGTAAAGGAAATATCCCCAGAGGGAGACAAAGTAGTTCCTGTAGAAGAAGTAATAGGATTAGTAGCGGAAAAACCCGTTAAGTAAGTAACCGTAGAATTAGCACCTGTTAAAGGAGTGATAAGTTCATAAGTAACGAAGTCCCCATCAGGGTCATAAGTACCATTGTTGTAAATATAAGATTGGTTTACACACACGTAAGGTACAGGTAAATTTAAGAATTGAGGGGAGGAATTACAAGGAGCTAAAATATTGTTAAGGGTAGCTTGGACATACATATCTACCGAACCGGGATTTTGAATAGTAGTAATACCGTTGTTTCTGGTACTGACCCCAACCCCAAATACCCAGTCAGAACATTGATTAGGCAAGGTGTAGGTACCTTCGTAAACATATTCTTGCGCACCTGGGAAACTACCCCCTGTACAAGTTGAAGATTCTGTTGGGCATAGCGGAGTAATTTCTTGTCCTGTACCCGATTTTTTATTAAGGACAATAGAAGTATTCACTCCACAAGAAGCAGAACGAATGGTCATTGTAACAGAATTCGGGGCTCCAATTCCGGCGCAATCTCTATAAAATACATAACGAAAACGATACGTATTTCCGCTAATACATTGATAAGTTATATCTCCACCCATCAAGTGCGAAGCATAATCATAAATGGGTATTATAATAAATAACAACCATAAAGCAAGTTTTTGATATTTATACTGCATTTTCATTCTTTAAACTCTTTGCTTTTTAGCACGCAAATATAATTACAAGTATTTACAAAATAAAAAAAATTACACAAAAATTATGTTTTTGTTAATATAGAAACGATAAAAATGAATATAATTTACAAATCTTCAAAAATAATACGACTAAAACTAAATAAAGAAATAAAGTTTATAAAAAAAACGTAAAAAAAACAAAAAATGTTATTGAAGACTTATGAGTAAAAATACATACAAAATAAACCTTACCATTTTACCAGTATTTTTTTATAATAATTTCTGCTGCATTTTTTGAGGCTCCTTTATCCCCAATTTTTTCATGCAAAATTTTTAAATCGTTCTTAATACTTTCACGGTGGTACTTATCATGTAAAATGGGACTTAAAGCGGTAATCATATCATCAGCATGACACTCATTTTGTATTAATTCTTTTACTGATGGTTTATCTAAAATTAAATTTACTAAGGAAATGTATTTCACTTGAATCAATTGTTTGGCTATGTAATAAGAAACTATGTTTCCTTTATAACAAACCACCATAGGAACACCAAACAAGCCAGTTTCTAAAGTAGCAGTTCCAGAAGTAACTAAAGCTGCATCAGCGATATTTAATAATTCATAAGTTTTTCCTTTGATAATTTTAACATTTTTGTCCGCTATAATTTTCATGTAAAAATCTAAGGAAATATGAGGAACAGCAGCAACAATAAATTGATAGTTAGGAAATGTGGGGATAACTTTTAGCATTTCTGATAACATTACACGAATTTCTTGTTTCCTTGAACCCGGTAAAAGTGCAATAATAGGTTTTTGATTCAAATGAAGCTCTTCTTTTAATTGATTAGGTTTTCCTATTAAATCTGAAATTTCGTCCATCAAAGGATGACCTATATACTCTACATTCGTAAATCCTTCTTTTAAATAAAAATCTTTTTCAAAAGGTAAAATGCAAAGCATAAGATCAATATTTTTTTTAATTTGATGGATACGGCTTTTTTTCCAAGCCCAAATTTGAGGAGAAATAAAATAAATTACAGGTATATCCAAAGATTTAACATACTTTGATAATCTTAAATTAAAGCCAGGATAATCAACTAAAATGACTATATCAGGTTTCCATTCTTGAATATCCTTTTTGATATTTTTCATAATACGGAAAATAGATGGAAGATTTTTCACAACTTCCACAAAACCCATAAAATTAGTGTCTTTAATATGTTGAACAATCTCCATTCCATGTTCAGCCAATTTATCTCCACCCATTCCCCTAAAAATGGTATCTGGTTGAAGTTGTTTTATGTGTTTAATTAAATTACTTGCATGCAAATCACCAGAAGATTCTCCACTTACTACATAAACTTTCTTCATAGTTCTTTCCTTAACCTTGCAACAGGAATATTCATTTGTTCTCTATATTTTGCGATGGTTCTCCTTGCTATATCATAACCTTTTTGTCTCATTAATTCTTCTAATTTTTCATCAGAATAAGGCTTAGATTTATTTTCATTATCAATGATTTCTTTTAAAATTTTTTTCACTTCCTTATTAGAAACCTCATCGCCGGAGTCAGTAGTTATGGAAGAAGAAAAGAAGAATTTTAGTTCATAAATTCCAAAAGGTGTTTCTACGTATTTTGAGTTTACAGAACGGCTAACCGTTGAAATATCCATTCCAATTTCATTGGCAACATCTTCTAAAATCATTGGTTTGAGTTGAGATTCATCACCATCTGATAAAAAAAACTCTTTTTGCTTATGGGCAATGGTCATCATAATTTTATAAAGGGTAGCAGAACGCTGACGAATAGCATCAATAAAAAATTTTGCAGAATCAACTTTATTTTTAACAAATTGATAAGTCTCTTTGGCTTCGTTTAAATTAGATTGTTGGTATTTTTCCAACATAGCCATATAATTTTTATCTAATTTTAACTGAGGAGCATTTCCTTTATTCAACTTCACATGAATTTCATTATAATCATCTATGGTTAAAATAAAATCGGGTGTAATTGCTAAAACCTTTGTATCAAATTGTGCACCAGGTTTTTGATTTAAATGTTTAATTACATTTAAAGCA
This sequence comes from uncultured Bacteroidia bacterium, assembly GCA_938006875.1. Lineage (GTDB taxonomy): Bacteria > Bacteroidota > Bacteroidia > J057 > CALLMJ01 > CALLMJ01. The sequence continues at coordinate 6,120 of CALLMJ010000002.1, read as the reverse complement.
AGTTTTAAATCTTCAGAAGAAATATTTAATTTTTGAAGTATCTTTTCATAATGTTTTTTGCTTAATTCTTCAAAAAAATCTTTAATAATAGAATAAGCAATTTGAATATTTTTATTTTTGTGATAATCTGGATTACGTTGTAATTGGATTAACAGGCATTCTTTAAGTGTTCTTGCACCAATCCCGGGAGGGTCTAATGTTTGGATTTTTTTTAGTACGCTTTCTACTTGCTCATCAGTTACGTTCATTTTGTAATGATAAACTATATAATCTGTTATAGATTCAATAGAAATAGGTTCTTTTTCTTTACTATCATTGAGTTTTTCTTTTCTTAAATAACCATCTTCATCTAATTCTCCAATAATTTCTTTACCAATAATATACTCTAATTCTGTTAATTCTAACATTCCTAATTGATTTACCAAATCTTCATACATGGAATTAACTTGAATGATAGGTCTTTCATAACGTTCATCATCATTATCGTCATAATTATAGTTTCTATAATCATTTTCATCAGGTTGTTGAATATATTCTTCTAAAGAAATTTCATTTATATTTTGTAAATCATTTGCTACTTCTTCATCTAATTTTTTTTGATTATCAATAACATCATGATCATCAAGATTATAATCACTTTCATTTGTATAATTAGAATCAAGATTATCTTCCTCTAAAATTAAGACAGGGTTCTCTTCAAGTTCTTCTTTGATTCTAGTTTCAAGTGAAACGGTAGGCAATTCCAATAGTTTAATATATTGAATTTGTTGTGGAGATAATTTTTGTAATAATTTTTGATTTTGTGTTTGTTTAAGCATAAGGTTCAAAATCTAACTAAGTAAAAAGCAAATTTAATACATTTCCTTAAATTATTAAACAAAATTTTAAATATAAAATTGCGTACGGTTGTTTAATCAAAAAAATTAAAATTTTGAAAAGCATTTTTTTCATGTTCCCAATCTTGGTCAGTGATTTCCTCAAGTTTATAGTTTTCAATAAAAATTTGATTTTCAATTTCCGTGAATTCGTCCCAAATTTCTTCATAAATAAATTTCGAAACGCTCTTAATTTGTTCTTTATTAAAGGGATAGTGAAAACTTTGAGGGAGTAATTCTTGATAATTCTCTAATTGCCCAACAATAATTTTCTTTAATAGGATTTTTGTACAAAAAACTTCAAATTCCTGATTATTTAAAAATCTCTCCAATTTACGAATATTATTGAAAAAATATGGGTTTTGTAACCAATCTAAAACATCATCATTTTCTATTCTTTCAAACAAAATTTTAAAAATTTTCTTTGCAAAATCTTTTTGAATCTTCATAAACCTATAATTTACAAATTAAAAAAGCTACCGAAAAAAGGTAGCTTTTTATTTTTATATTGGTATAAAATTACAACTTTGTTGTAAACAATCCAAAACCTAAACTAAATCTTAAATAAGCACCAGCTAAAGAAGGTTTGCTTACTTGGGACACCGTAACACCACCACCACTCCAATCTTTTGAGCCTACATTAAAAAAACCACCTAAATCAATACCAATCATTAGAAGTCCTTTATCATTAAAACAATATCTCATAGATGCTCCCAACTCAGCCAAGCCTGATTTTGATTCCAATTCTTTAGCAGAGATTCTTTCAATGGTTACGTTATCTCCATAAGTAATATCGACGTTGCTATAATTTGTCAAGTTCATTTTTGCTGAACCAGCTTGGTATCCTAAAAAAGGATAAATCAAATAATTATTTTTGTTATAAATTAAATATCCAATATGCCCACCAATAGTTTGAGTTTTAATTTTAGATTGACCTTTTTCAGATTCAGAAGCATCAAATGCAAAACGATTGAAAGATGCACCCACTATCACTTTAGTTGCTAGTACACCACTTAAACTTGCACCCCAATGAGAACCTAAACCTCTAATAAAAAATTTATCCCCAAAAGTTGTGTTCTTTTTTAGATCTTTTTCTAAATCCCCTTTTGAAGCATAACCTGCGCCGCTATGCAGCCCTACAAAAAAACCATATTCTTTTTTTGAATCTGTTTTAAAAGAGTTTGCACCTTGAATAAATGTATTTTCTTGTGCAATGGTTTGTAAAAACCCAAAAAGTATTAATATGCTTAAAGCAACCTTTTTCATTGTATTATAAAATGATTAGCAAAATAAATTCAAAACTTTATAATTTCCAAATTTATAGCTTAAAATTCCTGTAAATTTTTCAAACAAAAAACAGTACCTCAAAGATTGGTAAACTTAAAATATTCTTTAATTTTTTGGATTTCAACTTTTTGTTTATTAGGCTATTTTTTAGACTGATTTAAAACGTCTTACCAGTGCTAAAAGAAAACCCAAAGCTAACACAAAAGTACCTAACCACAAAATGTTAATAAAAGGTTTAGCTAATGCTTTAATCGTAATTCTATCATCAGGAGGCAATTGCTCAATTACTCGTATATGAATTTTACCTGCCTTAGGTTCTACACCTATAAACCCAAATTGCATTCCAAAATGCGGGATTTGAAAAGCCTCTGTTTTTACATTACCTTGTTTATCTACAAGAAAAGCAGGCTTTGCAATAGATTCTTGTTCTCCTGAAATGACTTGTAATTCTACTCTCGCAACGACTTCATATTTAGCGTATTTGGGTTCGTCTTCTACTTTGTATAAAGCTTTTGCTATCATTAAACTTCCAGAAGCTAATTCTACAGTATCGCCAAGAGCCATTTTATATTCGTTATCAGCTACCTTGGGCTCTTGTTCATCATTAGGAACAGAAGTTACATGCACATAAACATCTTTAAACCATTCAATTTTTCTGTCTGGATGAGCTAATAAGCCCATTCTTTCATTGATTTCTGCTTCGGGATATAACCATTTTTTATCCGTTGAGTCCTTAAGGCTGGTGAATAGTAATCCATATTGCTGACGATTATTGATTAACTTGGGTCTTAATATTCTTAAATTTTGACTTATAAAAGACTGAATTTTTGCTAAATCCAATTCTTTATTGGCTACACTTTTATAAAACTCTTTATTAGTTAGTTCAAAAAACTCTGAAGGAAATGCTAAAGCATAAACATCATTCAAGGAATCCTTAAAAGCCACTTTGATTTGAACAGGATTTTGCTCAATAATGAATAAATCTTTTAAAGGCAAAGAAGGTTGTTTTAAGCCTTTATAATCAATTCTATAACCATTTACATATTTAGGTTTCTTTTGGGATAATAAAACGTTATCATTTTGGCTATTAGCAGGGAAATTAGCAAGTTCTGCAGGTGTGTAATTTACGGAAACAATCCATTCATAACCTGATGAAAATAAAATTCCTATCATCATCAATGCAAAACCAATATGAGCCAAACTACCTCCCATATTTTTCCAATGACTTTTATGCTTTCTTAATAAATGGATAGCTACATCTGTATTACAAAATAAACTAAACAAGGACGCTAATAAGAAAATATCATCTGCAACCATTAGTATTGCAATATTCAGATATGTAAACCAACGACTTAAAAAACCTTGATTTTCAGCTAATTCTAAAATTTCTGCATAAGTTTTTTGATAAACAAAATCCCAATTAAAATACATTAACAAAAGGGTTATAACCATAGCAGAAAGCAAAGCTGACCAAAAGGGACGTTGCAAAGCTTTATTTAATGAGACTTTTTCTAGGTTAAACCAGTAATAAAATTGTGCTAAACCTGAAAAAATTCCAATTAAAATTCCAAACCATACATTCCATTTGTAATAAAAGAAAGGTACATTGGTAGGCGGTGCAAAATTAGTCCCCAAAATTTTATTGATTACAGGTGTAGAAGTAAAAAATGTAATTTCTAAAGCAGAAAAACTAAAAATGATAATTCCAATTAAAAGTACACCTTCACGGCTAAACCATTGAAAATTTTCTTGCTTCATTGCAGATTGTTGTATAGATTGATTACGTAATAACCATAAATAAACTACGCCCAATAAATATAAAAATATCAAAACCAAAAGTTGTCCAGATAAACCCAAATCCGTAAAAGTATGAACGGAAGCTTCGCCCAGTATTCCACTTCTATTCAAAAAAGTAGAATAAAGAACCAAAACAAAAGTTACTAATGTAAGGAACAAGGTTGAGGAAAGTTGTTTTTGATGACTTTTCCAAATGAGCATAGCATGAATAGCCGCAACACCTGTAAGCCAAGGTACTAAAGAAGCGTTTTCAACAGGGTCCCAATTCCAATAGCCCCCAAAATTCAAAGTTTCGTATGCCCAGTAACCACCCATAATAATTCCTATTCCCAATATCATGGAAGAAAAAATTGCATAAGGCATGGCAGGAGTTATCCATTCTTTTACTTGATTTTTGATTAAACCTGCAACAGCATAAGCAAAAGGAATTAAGCTACTAGCAAATCCTAAAAATAACACAGGTGGATGAATTACCATCCAATAATTTTGTAATAAAGGATTTAATCCGTTTCCGTTAGTAGGTACGAAATTGGGGTCTTGGGTGAATATAGGAGCATTAGGCATAGCATCTTTCAATAATATAAATGGTGAAGAGCCAATTTTCCATTCGTCTAATTCGAAGAAAAATAATATCCAGCTAATAACCAATAAACTATAAATACTTAAAAAGTTTTGAGTAGAAAGTCTTTTTTGATAGTTTTCAAAAACAAAATATCCTGTTACACCTAAAAAAAACAAGATATAAGGAATAAATCCTAACAATTGAAAACCTTTAAAACCTAATCCTGTATTACCTCTAAAAATCAAAGCAAATTGTAAAAATATCAAACAAAAAGCAGTTATCCAGTGAGTTTTTGAATGATAATTTTGTTGATAAACGAAATAAGCAATTACCAAAAGAAAAATACTTAACAATGAAATCATCAAAGTTTCGTTAAAAACTACCCCCAAAATCATAGAGGCTAATATGGCTTGAACTGATAATAATATCGATAAAACCAAAGGTTTCCATTCATCATTTCTATAGTATATCCAGAGTCCTAAAATAGCATGCCACATTAACCAAAGTAAAAAGGAACCTTCTTGACCTTCCCAAAAACAAGAAATCATGAAATGTATAGGTAATTCATTACTAGAATGAGCCCAAACATAATGATACTGATATTGATGCGTGTAAATAAGATAAAATAACGTAAAAAATGTAGCAAAAACACTAAAAAATTGTAAAAAAAATCCTACATTTCCTAATAAATTCCATGACTTTTGGTCATTATAATTTTTATCGTAATAGCTTAAAAAATAAGCTAAAGCACCCATTCCAGAACTCACAAACATTAAATTGGTAAATATAAAACCCAATTGACCACCGATGGTTGAATACATGTAAAAACTTTATTATTTTAAACACAAAATTACATCAAAATATTCCAAGTTAATAGAGTTTATGAACAATTCATTAAAAATGGTTTACCAGTTAATGGTTAGCGATTAATAAGTTAATTTAAAACATTAGGTATATATTCAGTTGTTGAGTAGTGAGTGAAGAGAACATACCGAAACAACCGATTTCCCACGAAAAATGGTCATTTCGGTATGGCTACGCCTACTCAATGACCACAAGTACGACTATGCCTACTCAATGACCACAGGTACGGATACGCCTACTCAATGCCCAGTCCTTATGTATATATTCGGTTGTTGAGTAGTGAGAGAAGCGAACATACCGAAACAACCGCTTTTTCTCAAAAATGGTCATTTCGGTACGGCTTCGCCTACTCAATGACCAGTCCATATGTATATAATCGGTTGTTGAGTAGTGAGTGAAGGGAACATACCGAAACAACCGATTTCCCACGAAAAATAGTCATTTCGGTACGGCTACGCCTACTCAATGACCAATCCTTATGTATAATCCGGTTGTTGAGTAGTGAGTGAAGCGAACATACCGAAACAACCGATTTCCCACGAAAAATGGTCATTTCGGTACGGCTACGCCTACTCAATGACCAGTCCATAGGTATATATTCGGTTGTTGAGTAGTGAGTGAAGCGAACATACCGAAACAACCGATTTCCCACGAAAAATGGTCATTTCGGTACGGCTATGCCTACTCAATGACCACAAGTACGGCTACGCTTACTCAATGACCACAGGTACGGCT
>CALLMJ010000001.1 GCA_938006875.1 uncultured Bacteroidia bacterium | reverse complement strand
ATGGTCTTCGTGGCTTATGACAATCTTGTAAATGCTATAAATAGTGGTACAGATTATTTAGCAATGACTAATTTAGTTGATTTGGCACCAGGAACTAAATTTTTGGTTGCGAATTGTACTTACGAGACGGGGGCTAAACCCGGCGGATTAGTAAGAACGAATACTTGGCATACTTGCTCCGCTACCCCTACGGGAAATGTCCCATATATAGAAATCACTTATACAGGTACTTCTACTTTGCCCGCAGGCTCTATCATTTGTTTCATTTCTCCCAATGGTTCGGATGGCTTTATTTCGATAATTGCTAAAGGTAGTTTTGGTACCTCCTCCGATTTTTCTTGGATACTAAGAAACGCATCGGGAGGCAGTATCAATTCAGGGTTAATAAACGTTTCTACCACTAATCCAGATGCTTTATTTTTAATGCAAGGAACTTTTAATTATATTCCTACTGGTTCTACTTTTAATGGTAGAGTACTTGGAGGTATTCAAGATGGTGGTGTATGGTATGAATTTACAGATGACTTAACAAGTCTTACTGGAGCTGCTTTAAGGATTTCACGTAAACATCCAGACATTGAGTGTTTCAGTATTCAAGCTGCTACTTCTCCAGCAACTCACGGAGCAAGATATAATTTTTCCACTACTTCAGGTTCTCAACACGTCTTACTTTCTAATATTGTTAATTTTACAACGAATTGGGTGGTTTATTCACCAGGTAATCCTGGTTACATAGACTGGGGAAATGCTAGTGTAGGTGATGTTAATGACCCTAATTGCATTGCTCATAGTTGTGGTTGTCCCAAAAATTATTTGAATGTTACTTCTTATGCAGTTGATGGGCAGTGGGTAGGTACAGTTAGTACAGACTGGTTCAATTGCCGCAATTGGGATAATCTACAAGTTCCTAATCAAAATCTTGATGTGGTGATTCCACCTTCCGCAATTAGAGATTGTCATATAGATAGAACTTCTCCGAATGCTGGTAAATATGGATATGTAGCCAAATGTAAGAATTTAACTTTAAACGGTAGAATTTTAGAAATAGATAAACTAGCGGATAGTTTAGAGGTTTTTGGTAACTTTACTATCAATGGTGGAACATTAGATATGAACGATGATGTACCTGTTTCTATTGATGGTTTAATACGTTTAAGAGGAAATTGGACAAATAATGCAAGTAATCTTGCTTTTGATGAAGGTTTCAGAAGCCGTGTACATTTTGTAGGTTCTGCTATGCAAAACATTAACGCAGCCCAACCAGAAACCTTTGGAAGAATTGTTTTAGATAATTCTAATGGACTTACTTTAAACCAAGTTACGCAAGTGCAAGAGTTTTTCCGCTTTGAAAATGGAAAAGTCTTTAATAATGGCACAAATTATTTAGATATTATGCCATTTGACCCTAACCCTGTTACGGGTGGTATTCAAAATTATAATGCCAATCGTTATGTAGTAGGAAAATTAAGAAGAGAAGTCCTTAATGCTCAAACTTACGATTTCCCTGTAGGTTCTAACTTACATTACCAATTAGCGACAATAGCTTTTGGTTCCTCTCCACTTGGAATTAATGAATTAGATGCTTCTTTCAGTACCACTATCGGTGGAACGCCTCCTAATTTAATTGAAGCTTATTATCTTTATACTACTATGGCAGACGGTGGAATCTGGACCATTGAGCCTGCCTCTGGAACTTTTACTGGTTCTTATGACATAACTCTAAACTTGAATGGTTCTTCAAATGCCGCTTCTAATTGTATTGTTGTAAAAAGAAATAATGTTTCCAGCCCATGGACAAAACCCGGAACTCCGGCAGGTTGTACTAATGCCGCTACCTTGACCTCTATTCGTAACGGTTTAACTTCTTTCTCTGATTTTGGTATTGCAGTCTCTACTACACTCCCTGTTGAATGGTTAGATTTTTCAGGTATTTTATTACCTAACCAACAAGTCCAATTAAATTGGGCTACAGCTTCCGAATTGCTCAATAGTCATTTCAATATCCAAAGAAGTATTGACGGAGTACGTTTTGAAAATATTGGAAATGTAAATGGGAAAGGTACTACCAACGAAATTTCTGAATATCAATTTGTTGATGAAAAACCTTCTTTCGGAAGAAATTACTACCGTTTAGAACAAGTAGATTTGAATGGAGTAACGCATTACTCTTCCATTGTAGAGATTTTTGTGCAACCTTCTAACACACCTTTAATGGTTTATCCAAATCCTGCTCAAGATAACATTCACTTTATGTTACTTGGTGCTTCCGCTCAACTTCAAATCTACGACGTAGCAGGTAAATTAGTTTATGAAAATGCTTTTGAAAATCAAACCCAAGTTTCTTTAATCAATTTTCCAGCGGGATACTATACCTACAAAATACAAAATGAAAGTTTAAATTTGGTTGGTAAATTCGTAAAACAATAATTTTTCAAAACAAAAAATAATAAGGCTGTCTTAGAAATGGACAGCCTTTTTTGTTTACATTGATTAGTATAAAATTAAAAAAATAACGAGAAAACTAAATCTTTTCCCGTTATAGAAAATAAAATTAATTTATCAGAACTATTATTCACCTTGTAAAACAGAAAAACCTAATTTACCATCAAAAGTATAAAGGTTTTCAGTTTTGATAATATCAAGATTTTGATTTGTAATTTTTTGCATCAACTCAATGATTTCCTGATTAGAGGCAGCAATAGCATAATTATTGGTTACAAAGCGGCATCTCCAATGGTCTGTACAGAAAGTAGCGGGATTTCCGTCGGGATAAACTTTTGTTCCACGGTTAGACATTTTTTGGAATTTTAAATTTTGAGTTGAAATAGAGTCTAATATTTTGCCTAGTACATTAGGATTTCTATCAGCTTCGTCCCAATCCAAGAAAATATCTACACCCACCAATTTTTTTTCAGTTTTATGGGTCATAGTGTATTTGCCCTCAATTTTTTTATTTTCACCAGTTGCATAATGAACAGGTTTTAGAGTAGAAGGTTTTTGACCTAAATTCTGAATTACAGCATCAGCAAACTCTGTAGTATTTACTTTCTTTTTATGAATACCTTCTTTATATAAATCACCTGTTAAAATCCCGTCTTCTAAGGTTTTTAACCAAGCGTTATGAATTAAAGATGCGGTTTCAGGTTGTCCAATATATACTAACATTTGAATGGCAGCTAATAAAAGACCAGAAGGGTTAGCAATATTTTTACCAGCAATATCAGGAGCAGAGCCGTGAACAGCTTCAAACATAGCAAAGTCATGTCCTATATTTGCGGAACCACCAAGACCTACGGAACCAGTAACTTGTGCAGCAATATCAGAAATAATATCACCATAAAGATTTTCGGTTACGATTACATCAAATCTTTCAGGGGTATCCGCTAATCTTGCAGAGCCAATGTCTATGATGTAATGGTCCGTTTGAATTTCTGGGTATTCTTTGGCAACTTCATCAAATATTTTATGAAACATACCATCGGTGAGTTTCATAATGTTGTCTTTTGTAAAGCAAGATATTTTTTTACGATTATAAGCTTTAGCGTACTCAAAAGCAAAACGTATAATTTTTTCTGAACCAGGTTTAGTGATTAATTTCAAACATTGAACAACTTCTTGTGTTTGTTGATGTTCAATACCTGCGTAAGTATCTTCTTCATTTTCACGAATAATTATACAATCCATAATAGGATTTTTTGTGGTAATGATTGGATGATAAGAAATACAAGGACGTACATTTGCGTATAAGCCTAAAGTTTTACGGATCGTAACATTTAAACTTTTAAATCCACCGCCTTGAGGTGTAGTAATAGGAGCTTTTAAAAAAACTTTGGTTCTATTTAAACTTTCCCAGGCAGAGTTATCTATTCCAGAACTATGACCTTCTTGGTATTTTTTTTCACCAATTACAATGATTTCAGGTTCTATTTGAGCATTACCTGCTTCTAAAATTCTAAGGGTTGCGTCCATAATTTCTGGACCAATTCCATCTCCGTAAGCTACTGTTATGGGTCTTTTTGACATTTTCGTTTTAATGAGTGGCAAAATTAATTTTTTTGTTTTAAATATAAAACAAAATTTTTATTCTATTTTTTGGTACGTTTATAGGTGGTTTTTCCGTTTTCATTAGTAATGATTAATTCGTCTCTATCAAGTTTATTGATGATTGAAGTAGAATTTCCATCTTTTACTTCTGCAATTGCATCAGGTTTGGCAGTAAAAATAATTTTATTTCCTTCTACTTTGTAACTAAATTGAACACCAAGAGGGGGTGCATCATAATCACTATTTTCTAAAAAAGTAATGGAAGGACCTCCATCTACGGGTGCCCATTCTCCAATTATACTTTTTGGGTCAATATTTACAACTTCTTCAACTTTGTTTTCGTTTTCTTTATTGTTTGAAGTTTCTTCAGTTTGATTTTTTTCTTCAGTTTTTGATGATTTATTACAAGCTACAAAAACCAAGGATATACAAATAAAGGATGCAAAAAATATTTTTTTCATTTTAAAATAAAAGATTTTACAAAACTAATTAAAAAATCAAAACGGTGTATCACCAAACTCATCTAAATCGTCTAAATTTAAAGAATTCATTTTGGAAGGTAAATTAATGGTACCTAAAGGATTAAAAGGTGCGTTTTGCGAAGGGTCAAAATCAGGAATATTGGTATTTGGGAAACTAGGTGTAAAGTTGTTATTAAAATCCCTAAATTTTCCGTAATTTTTATCAAAAAATAGAGACACCTCTCCTACGGGTCCATGCCTTTGTTTTCCAATAATGACTTGGCAAATTCCTTCAGTGGGTGTTCCATCTTCAAGAGTTTGGAAGCCATAATATTCGGGGCGATATAAAAACATAACCATATCAGCATCTTGCTCAATAGAACCAGATTCTCTCAAATCAGAAAGCATAGGTTTTTTATCACTACCACGAGTTTCAACAGCACGACTTAACTGAGATAAAGCAATAACAGGAACATCTAATTCTTTGGCTAATTCTTTTAGGGAACGAGAAATCATAGCAATTTCTTGTTCTCGGTTACCGCTTCTATTATCACCACGCATTAACTGGAGGTAATCAATGATAACCAATTGAATTCCTTTTTCAGCTTTTAATCTTCTACATTTAGCCCTACAATCCATAATGGAAAGAGCAGGAGTGTCATCAATATATATAGGAGCTTTAGAAATTTCACTAATACGAGCATTTAATTGATTCCATTCTTGAGCAGATAAATTACCAGTTCTGGCTTTGGAGAGGTTAATTTCAGCTTCTGCAAAAATTAATCTTTGTGCTAATTGAATTGCTGCCATTTCTAAAGTAAATATAACCACAGGAGCATTACTCAACAATGCTGCATTTCTTGCTATATTTAATGTAAAAGCCGTTTTACCCATGGCTGGTCTAGCGGCAATAATTACAAAATCAGATTTTTGCCAACCAGCAGTCATATTATCAAGAGCTTGGTAACCTGAGGGAATCCCTGTAATTGCATTACCTTTTGCTTTTAACTCCTCTAAGCGTTGTATCATTTTATGAGTCAAACTAGGCATTGTTTCATAGTTTCTTCTTAGGTTTGTTTCTGATAATCCAAATAAAGATTGTTCTGCTTTATCTAATAATTGAAAAACATCTGTTGTATCATCGTAAGCATCGGTTAAGACTTCACCACTGATTCTAATTAATTCACGTAAAATGTATTTTTGAGCAATTATACGGGCGTGATATTCAATATTTGCTGCTGATGATACTCTTGAGGTTAATTCCGCTAAATAAGCATTACCACCTATAATATCAAGTTTTCCTTGCTGTTTAATATATTGGCTTACTGTTAATAAATCAACAGGTTGAGAATCTCTAAACAAAGCAAGAATTGCATCATAAATAATGGAATGAGTATCTTTATAAAATAATTCAGGTTTAAGAATATCAATAACTTTGGGTAAAGCATCTTTCTCAAGTAGTAGGGCTCCTAAAACAGCCATTTCAAAATCAATAGCTTGAGGCGGTATTTTACCCGGCATCAAATTGATAGGTATAGTTTTTTTGGAAGTTTTGGTTTCAACTTTTGCCATTATAAATTCTCATAAACTCATTACAAAAATAAATCAAAAAAAAATGCTTCAAAACCAATAAATTATAAACCTTGAATTTTCAAAGAAATAAGTTATTCAAAATAAAATAGGATAATTTGTTGATAAAAATATCAAATAATCAAATTTCGTATCAAAACTTCTCTTAAATTTGCCATTTAAAAGATTATTAAAATGCAAATTCTCAAATTAGCTGGACTTTTTATCGTATCATTTTTAGCATCTTTTATGATTTTTGCTTTGGTTCTGCCTTCAACTTATAGTATTTCTCAATTTATTGAAATTGAAAGACCCAAAGAAGTAGTTTTTAAAACACTTAAAAATCTTGAAGATAGAAAAGTATGGTATTCCTTAGTAGATTCAAATATTGTTTCTTCAATTAAAATAACAGGGGAAGGAGATAATGGTTCTAAATTTTCTTGGAGTTATGGTGAGGTTGAGGTTGTATTAGCCGATATAAAGAAAATGGAAAATAATTTAAAATTTATAAATTATCCTATTAAAGCCGGTTTTACTAATTATTTACTAAACACTACAGGAAAAGAAACATTTGATTTAATAGAATCACAACAAAGAACTACTGTTACTTGGACAATCAGCGGAGGTCCATTAGATTATCCTATTGGAAAAGTAGTTAATGCAGCCGTTAAATACAAAATCTATAAAGAAATGGAAAAAAGCCTTTTCAAATTAAAGGATTATATTGAAAGCATTCAAATGGAAGAAACCCCCAAAGATAATAATCCACCAATAAATCCACAAGTTCAACAACGGCAACCAGAACAGCAAAATTCAGAACAACAAAATACCGAAACTCCTCAAAACTAATTGTTTTTCTTTACATTTTTCATGCAAAATTATGGTTTAAATTCCTTAATTTTGCATGATTTTTTTATGAGAATTTATTTGATGGGTTTTATGTCTTGTGGAAAATCAACTCTTGGTAAAATATTATCAAAGAGTTTGAATATGCCTTATGTTGATATTGACCATCAAATAGAATTAATTTATAATCAACCCATTCAAGAAATTTTTTTAAAAGGCGAAGAATATTTTAGACTTTGTGAACGTGAGGCTTTGTTAAAAACCATAGAAAACTATGAAAATGCGATTATTGCTTGCGGTGGTGGAACGCCCTGTTTTCATAATAATATGGAAACTATTAAAAATACCGGGAAATCTTTTTATATTAAAACTCAGCCTAATACTTTGCTTCAAAGATTATCAAAAACTCATAATCAAAGACCTTTATTTAAAAATTTACCCAAAGAACAATGGCTAAATAAGATTTATGAACTTTTAGAATTACGTGAACCTTTTTATAAACAAGCTCATTATATAATTGATGGTGAACATAATACCCTTGAACGTATACTTCAATGCCTTCATTACGATTCCGATTTTAAAAAGTAATTTTAATGTTTTATTTTTCTAAAATTGAAATTAACTTTTTCAGAGGGTTTCATTCTTTAAATGTTTTTTTACCTAATGATTTTATTTTCCTTTACGGTGATAATGGTTCAGGAAAAACGAATTTTTTAGAAGCTGTGAATATTTTATGTCTGACCAAAAGCTTTAAATCTGTTAGTGATAAAGAACTTACCCATTGGAATCAAGATTTTTATTTTTTGAGTGCAGAAATTCAAAATCATTCTTCTTTTCGTCAAGTAAGTTGCAACTATTTAAAAAATAAAGGAAAAAAAATTCTTCATGAAAATCAACCTATTGATAGATTTTCTGAACATATAGGTCTTTTACCTTGTGTTTCCTTAGTTCCAGAAGATAGTGAAATCATTAAAGACTCTACTAAAAGAAAAAAATGGTTTAATTTACTTTTTTCTCAATGGGATTATGAATATTTATTTGCTTTGCAAAAATATGAAAATGCTCTACAACAAAGAAATATACTTCTTAAATCTGAAAAACCCTTTAAAGAATTAGAACCTTGGACTTATCAACTTTGTATTCATGGAAAAATTTTAGTGGATAAACGAAAAAAATATTTTAATGAATTATTAAAAATTTATTTAGAGATTCAAAATGAATTAGGAAATTGGGAAGTCAATAACTTTTTTTATCAACCTAATTACGAATATCAAGACCCAAAATCTGATATGCAACACTATGAAAATCATTTAAGAAACGATTTTTTTTATGGATTTACAACCATAGGTGCTCATAAAGATGACGTCATTTTTCAAATTCATCACCAAAATTTAAAATCATTTGGTTCACAAGGTCAACAAAAAACTTTTATTATTGCTTTAAAATTAGCGGAATATAAATTTTTATCTCAAAATTCTAAATTTCCTATTTTACTATTAGATGATGTTTTTGAAAAATTGGATAAACATAGAATACATCAAATTTCTAATTATTTGTATGCCTATAAAAAGGGACAAGTTTTTGTTACGCACCCTCATTTTTTAGAATTTGATTTTCAACCTTTATCTTTACAAGTAAAAAATCATGATATTAGAGTTTGATTGTAATTACAAATTGATAAGTAGAAAGAACTATTTTAAAAGTGATTGAAAAATGAATGAAAATTCAAAGAAAACTGTTATAATTTTGAAAAAGGGTTGGGTTTTGTCTATTCCTTTTGTATATTTGCCGTTAAATTTCAAAAAATAATGAAAATATTAGTTTGTATCAGTCATGTTCCTGACACTACTACTAAAATTCAATTTGATGCTGAAGGAAAAGCATTGAATAAAACAGGTGTAACTTTTATAGTTTGCCCTTATGATGAATTTGCATTAAGTAGAGCTGCAGAACTTAAAGAAAAACAAGGCGCTAATGTAACCATATTATGTGTTGGTAAAGCGGAAGTTGACCCGACCATTAGGAAAGCCATTGCTATCGTTGGAGACCAAGCTGTAAGAATAGATGCAGAGCCGCTTGATGCATTCTATGTAGCTAAACAAATTGCTGAATACGCTAAATCTCAAAATTTTGATTTAATCATGTTTGGTAAAGAATCTATTGATTTTAATGGCTCTCAAGTTAGCGGCATGGTTGCTGAATTATTAGATTTACCTGATGTTTCCTTTGCAACTTCTATTGATATTAATGGCAAAACTGCTACCTTAACACGTGAAATTGATGGTGGTAAAGAAGAATTAACTTGTGATTTACCCTTAGTTTTAAGTGCACAAAAAGGCTTAGCAGAATGGAGAATTGCAAATGTAAAAGGTATTATGGCTGCAAGAACCAAACAAATTCAAGTAATTACACCTGTTGATTTTCCTTATTATACGACTACAACAAAGTTATCTCAACCTCCTGCAAAACAAGGTTGTATTTATTTAAAACCAGACGAAACTGATAAATTAGTTCAAATTTTATCTGAAAAAGGCGCAATTTAATTTCTAAATTATCAAAAAAAAATTCAATTATGGCTATATTAGTATTTGCAGAAAACGTAAATGGTGTTTTTAAAAAACCTACATTTGAAGCATTAAGTTATGCAACAGCAATTGCAAAAAATTTAGGTACTGAAGTTCATGCTGTGTGCTTTGGTAAAGTTTCTGATGATCAATATAAATCGTTAGCTTCCTATGGAGCATCAAAAATATTTGTAATTAATCATTCATCTTTATCGCAGTTCATAGGTCCGGCATATGCTTCAGGAATAGCAGCTGTTGCAAAACAAACACAAGCTCAAATAATTGTTATTCCACAAACCTATAACGGTAGAGCAGTTGCTCCAAGAGTAGCAGTAAAATTAGATGCTTCAATGTTTTCTGGAGTAACCTCATTAGTTACAAAATCCAGTAACGGTTTTGAAGTCCAAAGATCGGCTTATTCCTTAAAAGCAATAGAAAATTTATCTACAAATCGTGATAAATTGGTAATTACATTAAAAAGCAATGCTTATAAATTAGAAAAAAATGAAGCTTCAGGCATAGTAGAAAACTTTGCTTTTGAGCCATCAGCAAAAGATTTAGCTTTACAACCTAAACAAGTCATCAAAGCTTCTTCCAAAATTAGTTTAACGGAAGCAGACATCGTTGTTTCTGCTGGTAGAGGTTTAAAAGGTCCTGAAAATTGGGGGATGGTAGAAGAATTAGCAGACTTATTAGGTGCCGCTACTGCATGTAGTAAACCTGTTGCAGATGTTCATTGGAGACCTCACCACGAACACGTAGGTCAAACGGGTATTCAAATTTCTCCTAATTTATATATAGCAATTGGAATTTCTGGTGCTATTCAGCATTTAGCTGGTGTTAGTGCTTCTAAAAATATTGTGGTTGTTAATTCTGACGCAGAAGCTCCTTTCTTTAAAGCTGCTGATATTGGAATTGTAGGCGATGCTTTCCAAGTTGTGCCAGCTTTGATTGAATCCGTTAAAAAATATAAAACTTCTCATTAATAATTTTTAAAAAAACTCACTAAGAACCGTCTCTTATAAAGACGGTTTTTATTATTTGGTTTTATTTATCATGAATAAGCTTTCAATTAAGAAAGAACATCATGTATTATGAAAATAATATCAAGGTTTTCCTTAAATTTGTGGTTAAAATCCTTATGGCTAAAAATAGATTAAAAAATTTTTTTCAGTTTAAAGATGGGTATTGCCATATTATGAACAATAAAATTCTATTAACTCAAACAGAAATCCCTGATGAAAATCAATTAGCACAAAAAAAAACAGTACCTTATTCTCAAGTAGCAACTTATGCTTTTTTTTCAATTATTTTTTCATTGTATTTTTTTGACCAATACCAATTTGGAAATCGTTTTTTATCATTTGTTTTTCTTATTTTTGCATCATTATTTTCAATTGGGAGTATCAATTTACTAACTTTAAAATTAACCCCAATAATAGAAATTTCAAAAATTACAAAAGTTAGATACGTAAAAAAAATACCCATAATAGCATCAGCAAGTATCCAAATTGAGTTTAAAGACGGAAATAATAAAAAACAAAATACATGGCTTTATTTAGAAGATGGACAAGTTCAAGAAGCTTTAGCCGTACTTAATCACTTTAAACTTATATCATGAAAAAATATAAAATCTGGCTTTCTTCTCCTTACCAATCTGGAAAAGAAACAGAATTTATTCAAAATGCTATTGAAAGTAATTGGTTAACTACTATGGGGCAAAGCCTTGAAGATTTTGAAAAGGCGTTATCTAAAATGTTTCATTATGATTATGTATGTTGTTTAAATTCGGGTACATCAGCAATTCATTTAGCTTTGAAATTATTAAACATTCAAAATGATGATGAAGTATTATGCCCAAGTCTAACTTTTGTTGCTACCGCAAACCCAATACTATATGAAAAAGCTATACCTATTTTTGTAGATAGTGAACCCGAAACTTGGAATATTTCTCCTGAATGGTTAGAAATTGCTATTCAAGATAGAATTAAAAAAGGAAAAAAACCCAAAGCCATTATTGTAGTACATTTATATGGTAATTCCTCAAAAATGAATGAAATTTTATCTATTTCTCAAAGGTATGAAATTCCTATTGTAGAAGACCATGCAGAATCTTTAGGTGCTAAATATCAAAATCAAAATTTAGGATCTTTTGGAAAACTGGGTATCCTTTCTTTCAATGGAAATAAAATTATAACCACGAGTGCTGGTGGTGCATTAATTTGTTCAAATTATGAAGAATATAAAAAAGCAAAGTATTTAGCACACCAAGCAAAATCACTCAAACCTTATTACCATCATGAAGAACTGGGTTATAATTATGGAATGAGTAATTTATTAGCTGCTATTGGCTTAGCTCAATTACAAAATTTTGAAGAGAGAGTTTTAAAAAAACGTAAAATTTTTGATGTTTACTTTCAAGAACTCATTCATCCCTATTTTTTAGAATACCCAAAAGAAATACCCCATTCATTTTCTTCTCGTTGGCTTTCTACATTTTTACTTCCAGATAATTACTCTCCGCATAATCTTATCGAGTATTTAGAATCATACCTTATTGAATCTCGTAGAGTATGGAAACCATTACATTTACAACCCATATTTAACAATTTTCCTTTTTATGGTAATCACTTTTGTTGCTATTTGTTTGAAAAAGGAATTTGTTTACCTTCAAGTGTGAGTTTAATAGATACAGAGCAATTAGAGGTAATTCAAAAAGTTAAAGATTTTTTTGGATAAAAAAAGTGTAAAAAGGATTGTCGAAGCGTTAATGAAGCCCACTTCGGCAAGATCAGTGTAAACGAAGTAAGCCGCCTAACCCTGACGTAGCGAAAGGGTACGCCCGAATGATTATTATTTTATCAATGCAAAAAATCTATTGAAAATCCACCAAAATATCACCCCCAAGAAATACATAAATACATCTATCCAATCACCAAAATAACGTGATGGAAATAAATAAGGTAAAATCCATTCAAAAATTATAGAAAAACTTAAAAATGTAAATATAATTTGAGCCGACGAAATTTGGTAATTCTTGATTTTAAAAATAAAACGGTAAAGCAAGGTAATAAAAGCAAAAGTCCAAGGTAAAGCAATCAAATCATTTAGGTAATTGGAGAAAAAGTCAATTTGTTGGTATCTGAAATAAAAATAATTGATGAGATAAGAAAGTGTAAGCATTACCCACAAAAACCAAAGAAAAAAATTAATCAAGGTTAAGAGAATTTTGGGAAGGTATATCCTTTTAATTTTTGGAATAATTCAACAGCAAATAAATCTGTCATACCAGATACAAAATCTACAATATGTAAAATTTTATCATAATTAGAGTGTTCAAGGGTTAATTGGAATTGTTTAGGAATAAGGCTAACAATTTTTTGGGCAAATCTGTCTTTAGGATTTTGTTCTGATTCAAACCAACCCTCAATTAATTCTTCTAATAAACCTCCTAAAATTTGTTTACCAGCCATTTCAATTTCAATAACTCTTTTGTCGTTGTAAATAAAATTATAACTAAACTTTTTGATTTCGTTTACAATTTTTTGTCTAAATGGATTTAATTGTTCCATTAGAGAAAGGATTTTTTCACCATCTAAAAGTTGATTTTTTTGTTCACAAAATACGGATTTACAGTCTAAAATCAATTGATGAATTGCTCTACCTCTTAAAAAAGCGATTTGCTCATTCGCATCATCAATAGATTGTAATTCTGAAAGAGTTTCATTTTGAAATGGAGTATCTAATAGTTGCAAAAACCAATCTTTAACTTGATTCGTATTAACGATTTTGAGTTTATGAGCATCTTCAATATCAATGACAGTGTAACAAATATCATCAGCCGCTTCAAGAATATAAACAAAGGGATGCCTAAAAAACTTATTTACATGGTTAATTAATGAGTGATGTTGATAAAGTTGATAAAAAGTTTCTTTTTCAGATTGGAAATAACCGAACTTACTTTCTTGAGTATCTGAAGAAGCCCAAGGGTATTTAATGAGTGAAGCTAAAACCGTATAAGTTAAACCGAAACCAAAAGGTCTTTTGGTGGGATAAGAATGAGTTAAAACCCTAAAAGTGTTAGCATTACCATCAAATTGAAGAAAATCGTTTTTTTGTTCATTACTTAAATCTTTAAACCAGTAGGATTGTAAATGATTAAAAAAAAATTTAGAAATTGCGGCTTCACCAGAATGACCAAAGGGAGGGTTTCCAATATCATGAGCTAAACAAGCAGCAGCAACGGCGTTGCCCCAGTGCATGGCATTTTCAAAATCATTAACATGATTAGGAACAAAATCCCAAGAACACAAAGTAGCTAAAGATCTCCCAACGGTAGAAACTTCTAATGTATGTGTTAAACGATTATGAACAAATACAGAACCAGGTAAAGGAAAAACTTGAGTTTTATTTTGTAATCTTCTAAATGGAGACGAAAATATTAACCTATCAAAATCTCTTTGAAAATCGCTTCTTGCGGATTTTTGGTCATTGGAAGTTTGGTTAAGTCTATTAAAATTGAGTAAATCTTGAATTTCCACTTTACAAAAATAATAAAGTTTGCAAGTTGAAAAAAATTATTTATATTTGTAAACAAAATGACTAAATTGTTGTTATTAATAAATTATGGAAGAAATTAAACGAGTAGGATTAGCTCTTCAAGGAGGTGGTTCTCATGGGGCTTTTACATGGGGTGTTTTAGATAGGCTTTTAGAAGAAGATAATCTTATAGCTGATGGAATATGTGGTACAAGTGCTGGCGCTGTAAATGCAGTAGTTACCGCTTATGGTTTACATTTAGGAGGTCCATCAAAAGCAAAAGAATTACTTTATAAATTATGGAAAGGTATTTCTAGATATGGCTCAATATTATTAGAGCCTACTGTTTTTGATAAATCCGGAAATATGTTTACTTCCCCAGGTTACCTTTTCTTTAATACGATGATTCAATATTTTTCTCCTTACATGTTTAATCCATTTAATTTGAACCCTTTAAAAGAAATATTAGAAAATATAGTTGATTTTGATGAACTTAGGAAATATAGCAAAAAAAAGCTATTTATTTGTGCAACGAATGTAAAAACCAATTCAGCAAAAGTTTTTCATAACGAAGAAATTACCGTAGATGTTTTATTAGCTTCTACCTGTTTACCATATTTATTTCAAGCAGTAGAAATTGATGGAGAATTTTATTGGGACGGTGGTTATATGGGAAATCCTCCTATGTTTCCATTAATTGAAGAAACTACTGTTAATGACATTGTTTTAGTAAAAATAAACTCTGTAAATATTGAAAACTTACCTTTTACAGCTAGAGATATTGCGGATAGAGTTAATGAAATTTCCTTTAATTCCAGTATGATTAATGAAATCAAATTAATTCATTATAGAAATTATCTCATTCAAAATGGGGTTCAATTACCCGGAAAAAACAATAAAGAAATTTTTATGCACTCTATTTCTGGTTATGAAGCTTTAAAAGAGCTATCTCAATCCTCAAAATTAAATACCAACTGGGATTTTTTATGCAAATTAAGGGATAGAGGAAGAGAAATCGCTGATAAATGGCTAAATGAAACTTGGGATAAATTAGGGAAGGAATCTTCATTTGATGTTGAAAAACACTTTCTGCGTTCAGCCTTTATAAAGAATTTTTAAAACTTCAAAATAAAATCAAAAAATTTTTTCTATACAGTTTTTCAATTTTTTTTATGATTTTTTTCAAATAGTATTGACTTCTTTTAAAAAATTTGTATTTTTGCCATGAAAATATTTTTTGCAATATGAAAAAATTAAGATTTTTATTATTAGCCTTATGTGCATTACCATTTTTTGGAAAAGCACAAACTCGTTACGTGGATAACATTTTTACTAACGTAAAAGTTGATACAAATGTTGTGTATGGAAGCAATGTGCCTTTTGGTTCTAGTGCTCCTATTGATTTAAAATGCGATATTTACCAACCCATTGGTGATAGTATTTTTAATCGTCCTGTGATTATCTTTTTGCATGCAGGTAGTTTTCTGCCTCCTTCTATGATACCAACTCCTGGTTTAGGTACCAAAAAAGACAGTGCAATGGTGCATTTGTGTAAAGCTTTTGCGAGAAAAGGATATGTTGCTATTTCCGCAGATTATCGTGTGGGTTGGAACCCATTAGCCTCTAGTGAAGAAGAAAGAGCAAGAAGCATTATGTCCGCAGTTTTTAGAGCTCAGCAAGATTTAAAAGCTTTAATTCGTTATTTAAATAAAGAAAAAAATACTTGGAAAATTGATCCTACAAGAATTGCAGCAGGTGGTTCTAACTCTGGTGGCTATGTTGCCATTCATGCTGGATGTTTAAATAAACCTGCTGAACTTACTTACCCTAAATTTTTAGATAGTAATAATTTACCTCTGATTGATACCGTGACATTAGGAAACTTTGAAGGTAATAGTGGAAATCCTGGTTATCCTTCTAATCATAGAGTTACGATTTCTTTGGGTGGCGCTGTTGGTGATACTGCTTTTATGGAACCAGGTGAACCTGTTATTTTAGCTATGCATGGAACTGCCGATAATACTCCCTATACTACTGGTGTCGTAATTGTAAATATAACTGGACAGCCCGTTATTGAGGTTCATGGTGGGCATGATATGGTAAGAAGAAGCCTCAATATCGGTAATCAAGCTTCTTTATTACCCGATTTTGCAAATGATAATCCTTTCCCTGGATTATATCCTTTTTATGGTGTAGGTTTTGAGCCTTTTGGTATTTACGCAAACTCTACACCAGAAAGAATTGATACTGCTTCCAGATATTTGGATACTGTTATTACTTTCTTAACACCTCGCCTCTTTAAAACTTTAGATTTAGCTTCTTGGACCAGCAAAGAACAAGCAGATTTATTAAGATCTTTTTCAAATATTTATCCCAATCCTGCAAGAAATGAAGTGTTTATATCTGTGGATAATTCTCTTCCAAGAATTCAGTCCATTTCTTTTACAGATATTACGGGTAGAACTGTTTTAACAGAGAACGTTAATGGTTATAAAGCTCGTTTAGATGTAAGTCATTTACCTAAAGGAGTTTATTTTGTAACTATCAAAAATTCAGAAACACAAGTTACTAAAAAGTTAGTGATTGAATAATCATTCGAAAAAATTTTTGGTTAAGGGTCTTGTATTGATTTGCAAGACCTTTACGTTTTATAAAAATAAAATTTTTTTTGGATATTATATAAAAAGAAATTAATTTTGCGTTTCATAAAAAGTAGAAGGATAAGAAGTCATGGCAAATACAAAATCAGCTAAGAAGAGAATAAGAAATTCAGCTAAAAAAAGGCTGTTAAATAGATTTCAAAAAATTGGCGTTAAAAGATTAATTAAAGATTTATTAAAAACTACTGACGCTACCCTAGCAAAAGAAAAATTACCAAAAGTTGTAAGTGGTATTGATAAACTTGCAAAAAGAAATATTATTCATAAAAATAACGCTGCAAACAAAAAATCTAAATTAACAAAATTTGTAAATAAATTAGCCGTAGCAGGTAAGTAATTTTGAATAATGAAAATGTTTACAAATTGGCTGTTATTCACAACAGCCAATTTTTATTTTTTACTTGTTAGTTTTAAATGTGTTAGGCATTTTTTTTGTAATATTGCAATTAAAATGAATTCCTTGATTATGAAAATTTTTGTTTTCTTACTTTTAATTACTTTTCATCTGGGTATTTTTGCACAAGATGGTAATTTAGAGAAATTTTCTACTGACATTTTTACCACTATCACTAAAAATAATTACCAAGCATTTGACATTTATACAGTAAAGAAAGAGGATTATCCTGAATTAAACTCAAAGCAAAATTTTAAAGATGAAAATGCAAGAAAAAATGCTTTAAAAAATGCAGAAAATCTTGTAAAAAAACATCAAACGTTAATGAAAGAAAAATTTCAAAAAGTTCAAAGTAACGCCAAAAATGCTGGTATCCAGTGGACAGATTGTAAATATACAGGTTATAGAATTATCAATAAAACTCCCATCAAAAATGGACATAAATATGATATTGCTTTGCAATTTACCTACAAAGGAGTTGCAGAATATGAAATTCATTTGAATGATTGTTACAACTTAAAAAAAGGCTGGGTAGTATGGAAATCGATTGGAGGTCCTTGGTAAAAACTTTTTATTTGTTTTTTTCGTATTAATTATAAATACTAATCTTATGTATGTTCAATTTTTTGCTCAGAAACCCTTGTTACTTTCGCCTAATCATCCCTATAAAGATGCTTTAGAATGGTCAAATATTCATTTTTTATATCAAGTACCAATATTACAAGATAATTATTTAGCAGGATATTTGAATTTAAAAGATATTAAGACCGAAAATATTTCTTTAGAGACTCCTATTTCAGAATTGTTATCTTTATATGCTCTACCCATTTTTGTTTATTCTGATGAACATGTTTACGATGCACTTTTAAAACTTCAATACCAAGATGTATTAGTGGTTTTAAACCAACAAAATGAATATGCAGGAATTATTAGTGTTCATCAAATTCCTGATATTCTCAAATATTTACAACTTCAAAATTTTCATGGTGGAACTTTAGTACTTACTATAGGGCATAAGAATTATAGTTTGTCGGAAATTGCAAGAATTGCTGAATCCTGCGATGCTAAAATCGTATCATTATTTTTATCTCAACACCCTGATGAAAATTTATGGTATTTAAATTTAAAATTTAATACAGAAGATTTAAGCAGAATTGTTGCTGCTTATGAAAGATTTGGTTATGAAATAGCTTATGTAAATCAAAAACAATTGGCTCTTTCTGACGCTAATGCTAATTATGAATCCCTAATGAAATTTTTAGAAATTTGATTTTTTTTGTATTTTTGGAACAATTTTTGAAAAAGTCCAATTTAGATTATTCGTTTTTATGAAAAAATTTTTAGTAACTGTAATTTTGTTGCAATGGTTATTTATTCCATATAATTATGCACAAGTTGACCCCAAAGCAGATAAAATTATAAAAAGTTCAAGAAAAAAAATGAATGGTTATAATGATATGACCTCAGATTTTATTTGGACTATGGAAAATAAAGCTACTCAACAAGCACCTTCTGTAAAAAAAGGTAAGATATACATCAAAAAAGATAAATATAAAATTGTTTTTCAGGAACGAGAAATGTTTTGTGATGGAAAAAACTTATGGGATTATTTAAAAAAAGAAAAAGAAGTTAACTTATCTAAAAATAATCCAAAAGAAGGTATGAACTTCCAAAAAGTTTTTAAGATGTATGATGAAGGTATGAAAATTAAATATGAT
The DNA here is from genome assembly GCA_938006875.1 of uncultured Bacteroidia bacterium. Classification (GTDB taxonomy): domain Bacteria; phylum Bacteroidota; class Bacteroidia; order J057; family CALLMJ01; genus CALLMJ01. Next base: position 33,545 of record CALLMJ010000001.1, on the reverse strand, counting down.
GCAATAGATATAATTGGAGGTTCTAATACACACAAAATGACGTTGTTCCCCATACAAGAAAAAGAATTTTTTAAAGTTGAACTTTGGATTGAAGCACAAACAGAAAATATTCGCAGAATTAAAATTCATAATAGAAACGGTACTACTCATCAATTTGAAATGAATAGCATAGTTGTGAACACCAATTTAACGGATGATTTTTTTATTTTTGATATTAATAAATATCCAGGTGTTGAGTTAGTAGATTTAAGAGAGGACTAAAAACAAATTGATTTATAATCTCTAAAAGAGAAATTTGTAGCCTTTTTATGTGAAAGGTACTTTCTGATACATCATTATTCCCAAAAAATTATTTTCGTTTATTCACATTAAACGGATTTGAAAATTTTATTCTTTAAATTTGCGTTTTAAAAAATATTCATTAAAATTTATGGAATTTAGAGAAGAAAAAGACACTATGGGTATTGTAAAAGTACCTATTGATGCTTATTATGGAGCACAAACACAACGTTCTATTGAGAACTTTAAGATTGCTCAAGATATTAACAAAATGCCCAAAGAAATTATTAAAGCATTTGCTTATTTAAAAAAAGCTGCTGCTTTTACTAACTTTGAGTTAGGTGTTTTATCTCAAGAAAAAGCGGAATTAATTGGGCAAGTTTGTGATGAAATTTTAGAAGGAAAATTAGATGATTATTTTCCATTAGTAGTCTGGCAAACAGGTTCTGGTACTCAATCCAATATGAACGTTAATGAAGTGATTGCGTATCGTGGACATGTTATCAAAGGTGGAAAATTAACCGATAAAGAGAAATTTTTACATCCTAATGATGATGTCAATAAATCTCAATCTTCTAATGACACTTTCCCAACTGCCATGCATATCGCTGCATATAAAATTTTGGTAGAAAAAACTATTCCGGGTATAACTGCCTTGAAAGATACTTTAAAAGCTAAATCCGAAGCATTTAAGCATATAGTAAAAATTGGAAGAACGCATTTTATGGATGCAACTCCTTTAACTTTAGGACAAGAGTTTAGTGGCTATGTATCTCAATTAGAACATGGAATTAAAGCATTAGAAAGAACCTTAGAACATCTTTCAGAATTAGCATTGGGAGGTACAGCCGTAGGAACAGGCATCAATACGCCCAAAGGATATGCGGAATTAGTAGCAAAAAAAATTGCAGAATTTACAGGTTTACCTTTTAGAACAGCTGAAAATAAATTTGAAGCATTAGCGGCTCATGATGCAATCGTAGAAGCTCATGGTGCCTTAAAAACCGTTGCGGTTTCTTTAATGAAAATTGCAAATGACATCAGAATGTTAAGTTCTGGTCCTCGCTGTGGAATCGGTGAAATTTTTATTCCTGATAATGAACCTGGCTCTTCTATTATGCCCGGTAAAGTGAACCCAACTCAATGCGAAGCTTTAACCATGATTGCCGCACAAGTCCTTGGTAATGACGTAGCTATCAATATTGGTGGTTCTAATGGTCATTTTGAGTTGAATGTGTTTAAACCTATGATGATCTATAATTTTATTCATTCCGCTAGGCTTATTGCTGATGGTTGTGTGAGTTTTAACGAAAAATGCGCGATAGGTATAGAACCCATTCATGAAAATATCCAAAATCATCTGAACAATTCTTTGATGTTAGTTACTGCATTGAATACTAAAATTGGATATTATAAAGCGGCAGAAATTGCTCAAACTGCTCATAAAAAAGGTTTAACCTTAAAAGAAACCGCTATTCAATTAGGATACTTAACCGCTGAAGAGTTTGATGAATATGTGAAACCTGAAAAAATGGTCGGTGATATTTTTTAAGCATATTTTTAATTATAAATGGAGAGCTTTAAACTCTCCATTTTTTTGTAATATTTATTAACAACTATGGAACGTTTACTTCATAAAAACTTCTTTCACAATAATAAATATACCCATAACTAAAACAAAATAGCCAAAAGCTGGTTTTAATTTATTACCATCAATTTTTTTAGATAAATAAGTACCCATAAAAATTCCAAGAATTGAAAAACCTGAAATGATACTAAGAAAATTCCACGGAACTGTACTTAAATCTTCACCAAGAAAACCTAATAAAGATTTTAATGCAATAATCACTAATGAAGAACCAATAGCTACTTTCATTTCTAAACCTGCAACTACCACCAATGCAGGAATGATTAAGAACCCACCACCTGCACCCACTAACCCTGTTAAAACCCCAACTACACTACCTTCTAAAAATGGAATGAAGTTTTTTAAAACTGGTGAAAGTTCTTTTTTGGGTTTATCACTATTTTTTTGGGAAGGTTTTATCATAGAATAAGAAGCCAAAATCATGAGAACAGCAAAAAGAAGCATTAAAAAAAGACTTTTGGTTAATTCAAAAGTACTTATTTTAAGTATCTCATTTGGAATAGAAGGTACAATCCATTTTCTTGTTAAATAAACTGCTATAATTGATGGTATACCAAATAAAATTGTAGTTCTGATGTCTACTAAATTCTGTTTAAAATAATTGACAGCACCAACTGCACTGGTCAAACCAACAATAAATAAAGAAAGAGCAGTAGCTTGAACTGGTTGAACTGCAAACAAATACACTAAAACCGGGACGGTCAAAATACTTCCACCTCCTCCAATTAAACCTAAACTAACACCAATTAATATGGACGCTAAATAACCTATGATTTCCATTTTCTATTTTTATGCGAAATTAGAAGATTTCATAGCCAATTAGTTGCAACAAAAGTTACAAACAGAATTTTATTTTCGTATTGAAAAATTTCATAACTTTGCAAAATTTATTTTATTTTAATGGCAATATTATTGTTTTTTATTGGTCACTGGTATTTATCGTTATTTTTCCAGACTTTTTTTCATCATCGTTATGCTGCTCATAAAATGTTTACAATGAGCAAATTTTGGGAAAAAGTTTTTTATATTGGTTCTTTCATTGCACAGGGTTCATCTTATTTAAGCCCTTATGCTTATGGTATTTTGCATAGAATGCATCATTCTTATGCTGATACAAATAAAGATCCACATTCCCCAAAATATTCAAAAAATATTTTTGATATGATGTGGAAAACAAAAGTTATTTATAGTAACATTGCAAGCAATAAAGTGGAAATAGATGAAAAATTTAAGAAAGATGTTCCAACTTGGCATGTTTTTGATAATTTTGTTGATAAAATGCCCATTAGGTTATTATGGATTCCCTTATACTTTTTATTTTACTGGTATTTTTCTCCACATTGGGCTTGGTATGGTTTAATTGTTATTCATGCTATAATGGGTCCCTTTCATGGTGCAATCATCAATTGGTTTGCTCATAAAATTGGTTATGTTAATTTTAAAGTTAATGATACTTCTAAAAATATTATGCCTGTAGATGTATTAATGTTAGGAGAAGGCTATCATAATAATCATCATAGCCATCCTGGTAGAGCAAATTTTGGTATTAAATGGCACGAATTTGATCCTGTTTATCCTATTATATTACTATTCAACAAATTAGGTATCATTCAATTAAGAAAAAATTCATAAATAAAATATAATGGCTTATTTATTCACATCAGAATCCGTTTCAGAAGGGCATCCTGATAAAGTAGCCGATCAAATATCTGATGCTATTTTAGATGCGATGCTTTCACAAGACCCTAACTCACGTGTAGCATGTGAAAATTTAGTTACTACGGGCTTAGTTACTATTGCAGGAGAAATTACAACAAAAGCAAGTGTAGACATTGCTGAAATTGCAAGAGAAGCAATTCGTAAAATTGGTTATACCAAATCAGAGTATATGTTTGATGCCAATTCTTGCGGTATTATTGTTGCTGTTCATCAACAATCTCCTGATATTGCTCAAGGTGTTGATGAAGGTAAAGGTTTAGATAAAGACCAAGGCGCAGGAGACCAAGGAATGATGTTTGGTTATGCTACCAATGAAACTCCTGAATTTATGCCCATGGCTTTAGCATTTTCTCATCGTTTAGTAAAAGAAATTGCAAGAATCCGTAAAGAAGGTAAAATCATGACTTATTTGCGTCCTGATACTAAATCACAAGTTACCATTCAATATGACGATCATGGCAAGCCTCAAAGAGTTCATACTATTGTAATTTCCACTCAACATGATGATTTTGCTTCTGAAAATGAAATGTTAGAAAAAATCCGTAAGGATATGATAGAAATTGTTATTCCTAACGTAATTCCTTCTAATATGCTAGACAAAGACACAATTATTCACATTAATCCTACGGGTAAATTTGTGATTGGTGGTCCTCATGGAGATACAGGTTTAACGGGAAGAAAAATTATTGTAGATACTTATGGAGGTAAAGGTGCTCATGGTGGTGGTGCTTTTTCTGGTAAAGATCCTTCAAAAGTAGATAGATCCGCTGCTTATGCGGCTCGTCATATTGCTAAAAATTTAGTAGCTGCGGGTATTGCTGAGGAAGTTTTAATTCAAGTTTCATATGCAATTGGTATAGCAAAACCTATTTCTTTATATGTCAATACTTATGGTACTGCAAAAATAAAATTGACGGATAGTCAAATTGCTGAAAAATTAAATTCCATTTTTGATTTAAGACCCAAGGCTATTATTGAAGATTTAGGTTTAAAAAACCCTATTTATTTTCCTACAGCTGCTTATGGTCACATGGGTAGAGAATGTTATGAACAAGAAATTACTTTAATCAAAGTAGAAAGATCGGAAAATAATGGTGTTATTACTGAATGTAGAACTCCTTATACCAAGAAAGTGAAATTCTTCCCTTGGGAAGAACTTAACAAAGTTCAAGAAATCAAAAAAGTTTTTGGATTATAAAATTTCAATAGGCTGCCGAAATAAGCAGCTTAATTTTTTGTATCTTTATTAGAGTTTATGAACAATTCATTAAAAATGGTTTACCAGTTAATGGTTATCGATTAATAAGTTAATTTAAAACATTAAGTATATATTCGGTTGTTGAGTAGTGAGAGAAGCGAACATACCGAAACAACCGCTTTTCCACGAAAAATGGTCATTTCGGTACGGCTACGCCTACTCAATGCCCAGCGTTACGGCTACGCCTACTCAATGCCCATCGGTACGGTTACGCCTACTTAATGTCCAATCCTTAAAATAATCCTGACTAAACATCAGAAAATAAATTTTCAACATTTAGATATATAAAACTATAAACCTTTGTAAATAGGTTTCAAAATGTCGATATCTCTTACATAATTAATTTAAAAACAATTAGTTATAGCCTAAACAAAATTCTGTTCAAAATCTCTAATATAATAAAATTGGAAAAAACAAGGAAGAAAAAATTGGACACAATTTTAGTTTTACTCTTCAACAAATATTCTTTTTACTCTTGACGAAATACTTACTAAACACTCATAGGGAATAGTATTGATTTTTTGAGCCATGTGTTTTAATGTTAATGGATATTCACCAAAAATTAAAACCTCATCATTTACTTTTGCATTCGGAATGCTGGTTATATCAATCATAGTCATATCCATACAAATTTTCCCAACAATAGGACACAAAGTATTTTGAGTCAGAAAAGCCCAATTTCCGTTACTTAAACTTCTTCTCAAACCATCAGCATAACCTACAGGAATAGTCGCGACGAGCATATCATTTAATGCAATAAAGCTTTTATTATAACCAATACTCTCTCCTTTTTTTACTTCATGAATTCTTGTAATTTTACTATACATTTTACCAATTTCTTGTAAATCTTTTAAATTATTAGAAATTCCATACAATCCGATACCTAACCTAACCATATCCATTTGATATTGAGGAAATCTTTCAATACCAGAAGTATTAAGGCAATGATAAATAGGATTAAATCCATGATTTTCAATATATTTTTGTACCTTAAAAAACTTTAAGATTTGTTCATGAGTGAAATCATCATCAAGAGAATTATCCGTTGAAGCGAGATGAGTAAATACAGATTTCAATTTTAAAGATTGATTTTTGAAGTAAGAAATTGCTAATTCCAATTCATGGAAAGAAAACCCTAATCGATTCATTCCTGTTTCGATTTCTAAATGAATATTAAGAGGATAATGAGCTAAACTATTTAGTAATTCAAAAGACCCAACAGCAGGTTCTAATTGGTATTTTTCTAATAAATGCAAGCTATTAAAATCAGGATTCATGACCATGATGGGAGTAATAATACCTTTTTTTCTTAATTGAATACCTTCAACAGTATAAGCAACACCAATATAATCTACTGAGTTTTCTAAACTTTTAGCGATTTCCCAAGAACCACTTCCATAAGAATCAGCTTTTAACATGATCATCATTTGGGTATTTCGTTTTAGTAAACTTTTATAAATTCCTAAATTTTTTTTGAGTTGTTGTAAATTGATTTTTAAATAGGTAGTACTGGCTTTTAAGTTAAAAAAATGATAAACTCTTTCTAACTCATAATTTCTTGAACCTTTGAGTAATATTACTGAATTAACAAATTCTTCCCAAACTATATTTTGTATAAATTCTTCAACGTTTTCAAAAACTTGGTATTGATTATTTAAAGGAAAAAAAGTTTTACCAATCAGGTATAAATTATTTTTTGAGAAGTTTTTTAAGATATACTGAAAAAGTTCTGAATCTATTTTAAGATTTTCAAAATCTGTTAAAACTAATTTTTTTTGTAAAAAGGTTTGAGTTTGATTGAGTAAGTAAAGAGCTTGTTGAAGCGAATCAAAATCCGATGACCATGTGTCAATGATAAAAGTAAATTCTTGATTATCAGTTATTAATTCTAGACGCATGGGCAAAGTTGGTAGTAAAGGAATTTGATTTTGTAAAACTTCAATTGATATATTTTTTTCTAACCCAATCATTAAACATAAAGCAAGATTTTCCAAGTTAGAAGGGTCTGAGAAATTTACATTAAATTCATAAAGTTTTTCTTGTTTTTTTAGCTTCAAGACAGGATATTGATATTCATAAATATAGGTTGTTTTTAAGTTTTTACTTATAGTAATAGCAAAAGGATATATTTTACTCAAAAGATTTAAAGTGACTTCATCGTTGAGGTTTGCATAAATGGAATGACAATTTTTAAAAAGTTTAAACTTTTCTAATAGTTTTTGTTGGTAACTATTAAAATGCTCTTGATGAGCATCACCCATGTGAGTAAGGACACCTTCTGTGGGTTGAATGATCCATTCCAAGTTATCCATTTCATAAGGTTTGGAAATACCCGCTTCAAATATTCCCATTTGATGATTTTCATTAAGTTCTAAAATAGACAGAGGTACTCCAATTTGAGAATTATAACTTTTGGGACTTTTACAAATCTTCCATTGAGTACTAAAAAAAATATTTAACCATTCTTTTACTATAGTCTTTCCATTGCTACCTGTAATTCCTATAATAGGAATTTGAAACTGTTTTCTATAATGATGTGCAAGGGTTTGTAAAGCATTTAAACTATCTTCAACCTGAATATAATAAGCATCAGAAGGAAAGTTATCCAGAATTTTTGTAATGATAAAATAGCGTATTCCTTTGTTATATGCGTCTAAAACAAACTGGTTACCATCTCTTGAACCTTTTAGCGCAATAAAAACAGCATTTTGAGAATAAAAAATTTCTCTTGTATCAATATAAAACTTTTCAATTAGGGGGTTGTTATTGTAAGGGTAAGGAATTTTTAATATATTCGCTAGGTCAGAAAAATAGATTGGCATTTTTTGATTCCAAAATTAAAAGATTTTGAAATTCAGATTTAAGACGATATAAAATTTTGCAATTTCTTTATAAGAGTTATCTTATGTTCTAGTTTGAAAGGGAGATATAAAAAATCATGCACTTTATAATTTTAGTTAAAATATAGAATGTAGAAAACTGAATTTTTTAAGCCCAGATTTTTGTTATACTTTTGTAGCGAGATGGAAAATTTTGTTGTCTCAGCAAGAAAATATAGACCAGGAACTTTTTCAACGGTGGTTGGACAAGAGCATGTTACAGATACTTTGAGAAATGCTTTGCTTACTCACCAGTTGGCACATGCTTTTTTATTTTGTGGTCCAAGAGGAGTAGGTAAAACTACCTGTGCAAGAATTTTAGCGAAAGCTATTAATTGTTTTCATCTTACACCCGAAGGAGACCCTTGTAACGAATGTGACAGTTGCAAAGCCTTTAATGAAAACAGAAGTTTAAACATTTTTGAGTTAGACGCTGCTTCTAATAATAGTGTTGAAGATATTCGTTCATTAATTGATAGTGTGAGAGTTGCTCCGCAAATGGGTACAAAAAGTGTCTATATTATTGATGAGGTTCACATGTTGAGTACTGCTGCATTTAATGCCTTTTTGAAAACCTTAGAAGAACCTCCTCCCCACGCTCTTTTTATTTTGGCTACCACTGAAAAACATAAAATTTTGCCTACCATACTTTCACGTTGTCAAAAATTTGATTTTAAGCGTATTAAAGTAGATTATATCACCAATCATTTAAAATCTATTGCCGAAAAAGAAAATGTTCAATATGAATTAGATGCTTTGCAATTGATTGCAATTAAAGCTGATGGTGGTTTAAGAGATGCTCTCAGTATTTTTGACCAGGTTGTTAATTTTTCTAAAAAAAATGTTACCTTAAAAATTGTTCATGAAAATTTGAGCATCTTAGATGAAGACATTTATTTTGAGGTCTTTTTGTATGTTCATCAAAGAAATTACAAAAATGCCATTTTACTTTTTAATCAAATTTTAGAAAAAGGTTTTGATTCTGTAACTTTTGTTTCTGGTTTATTAGAGCATGTAAGAAATTTAATCGTTTCTAAAAATCCTGAAACTATGAAACTCATGGAAGTTACAGATTTACACAAAAAAAATTATATCCAACAATCTCAAACATTTTCTGAAAGTTATTTAATTAATGCATTTCAGTTAGTTACTGAAGTTGAACAAAAAATTCGTAGTTCTCAATCTCCCAATTTATTAGTAGAACTTTTGTTGATTAAGTTATCCAATTTGTGGAATGCCATAGAGTTAATCATGGACAATGATGAACTACAACTAAAAAAAAAAGTAGTGTAATACAGCCTATCATTAAATCCAATCCTCAGTCCCAAGAAGATGCCTCAAAAAATAATCAAAAAATTGGAAATTCTATTGAAGATAATAAAAATCAACAGGAAAAAATTGACAATCTAAATGCTAATCATTCATTTAAAAATCCTTTACCTTCATTTTCTTCCCTTTCTTCTATAAAAAGCCTAGAAGATATAGATAAAAAAGTTGAGCTTATAAAAGAAAATAAAGTGGAAGAAAATATCATTGACTATAAACCTGTTCCTATTAAAAAAGATATTTTTGACTCTGTATATCAAAATTTATTAAAATTTATTGAATCTAAACAAAGTATTCGTACCATTTTAGATAGGCAAGATTATTCCGTACAAGAAAATATTTGGAAACAAGTAGTTTTTAATGATTTTGAAAAACAAAGTTTAGAAAACTCAAAAGATGAAATTTTAAATCATGTAAGAAATTTATTGGACAATCCTACCGTTCAATTAAATATTGAAATAGACCCTTCTAAAGCTCAAGCTTTTTTAAATACGCCTAACCAAACAGAACAAAAAATTCATAAATTTTTTCAAGAAAACCCGAATTTAAAAACACTTTTTGAAACCTTTGATTTACTACCAATAAATTTTACGGAAATCAAAGAAAGTCACAAGGAATAAATTATAATTGTCATCTCATATGCAGTTGTTAAATAGTGAGTGAAGCGAACATACCGAAACAACCGCTTTTCCACGAAAAATGGTCATTTCGGTACGGCCGCCTACTCAATGACAAGTCCTTATATTTATGCGGTTGTTGAGTAGTGAGCGAAGTGAACATACCGAAACAACCGCTTTTCCACGAAAAATGGTCATTTCGGTACGGCTACGCCTACTCAATGACCTTCGGTACGGCCGCCTACTCAATGACAAGCCCTTATATTTATGCGGTTGTTGAGTAGTGAGTGAAGCGAACATACCGAAACAACCAATTCTCCACGAAAAATGGTCATTTCGGTACGGCTACGCCTACTCAATGCCCACAGGTACGGCTACGCCTACTCAATGCCCATCGGTATGGCTACGCCTACTCAATGCCCACAGGTACGGCTGCGCCTACTCAAGGACCAATCCTTAAAATAATCCTGACTAAACATCAGAAAATAAATTTTCAACATTTAGATAAATCAAACTATAAACCTTTGTAAATAGGTTTCAAAATGTTGATATTTCTTACATAATTAATTTAAAAACAATTAGTTATAGCTTAAACGAAAATTCTGTTCAAAATCTCTAATAATTTTTACCAAAGTTGAATAATTACCCAGTTAAAGGGAATTACAAAAAAGAAACCATCAAAACGGTCTAAGAAACCGCCATGACCAGGTAGTAAACCACTAGAATCTTTAATGTTTCTACTACGTTTAAACATAGATTCTACCAAATCCCCAATTAATCCAATAGGAACGGTTAAAAGCCCTATTAAATACCAAGAAAAAGACTGAGTCCAATAAGTTTCTAAAATATATGCGAGGAATAGATTACCCAAAATACCACCAATAAAACCTTCCCAAGTTTTGTTTGGAGAAACTTTTTCAGAAATTTTATGTTTACCCAAATATTTACCTACAAAATAAGCCGCTGTATCAGCCATCCAAACTAAAAAAAGCATACCCAAGGGAATTTGATAATTATAGAAATTGTTTTTTTGAGATAAAACTAACCAAAAGAAACCCGATGGAGCTAACCATATCAATCCAAACCAAAGTTTCATTACATTATCAAAACCATGACCATTATGAGCGATAAGTTGATAGGTCATTAATATAGGGACACCCAATACTAAAATGGATACAGAAATACGAAATAAAAATTTAGATTGTTCTACTTCGGGTAATGTAACTCCTAAAGCAATTAATGCGGATAAAAATACTAATAATGATGAAATTTCAGTTAATTTTGCTTCAATTAAAATGAGGTATTCAGCTAAACTCATAAGAATGATAATAGAAGTTAAAAAAAATAAACCATGAAAAGAAAAAATAATTAAAGAAATAGCAGCAGAACCTGCAATTACAGCAGTTAATATACGTTTTAATAGATTATTCCGATCCAAATTGTTCATTTTTGTAATGTTTTAAATACCCATAAATCAAGGACGCTGTTAGAATGAATGAAAAAAGTACAATTAAGTAATGAAATTGGTAATGATGATCGGTAATTTCTTGGGAAATATAGCCGTTCAAAGCTAACCAAGTTACAAATGTAGTAAAAAAATTATTGATAAAATGTGCAAAAATTGCAGCATGAATACTCTTACCAAAAAAAAATAAAAATGCTAACATTGCTCCCATAATCCATCTTACAAAAAATCCATAAATTTGAAAATGTAATAAACTAAATATCAATGAACTTAAAATAATTGCCCAATAAATTGAAGTAAATCGCTTAAAATTTTGAAACAAAAAACCCCTAAAAAATATTTCTTCGCATATTGCAGGAATAATCGCAAAAACCAAAATGTTCAAGAAAAGATTAGACTTCATAATTTGATTCAGTAAATTTTGGGTTTGTTCTTCAATAGACCTCAGCTGCTTTAAATCTTCAGAAGATATGACGGAAATATTGTCTTCTGTAATCATAAAAATTTGATAAAAAGGAATAGCAACTAACATAATAAGACCAGCCCATAATATTTTTTTTACAGGAATCTTTGTTTCAAAGAGAAGTTCATTTTTCCATTGATTAGCAGAAACAGCTAATAACCAACCTGTTAATCCAAATCCAAAAATTTGAATCATGGTAATTCTAAACAAAAAATAATTCAAATAAGCACTGGGAATATTGTTACCTTTCAAAGCGTTGTTATAGTCTTCATAACTAACATCTAAAACAATATAGGAAAGTTTTGCGATAAATACATCAATAGCAGAAATAAAAGTAATTGATAAAGATAATCCGAAGATAATTATAAAAAGCGGGTGAAATTTTGCTTTCCCGAAAAAGGATTCTTCAGAATAGTAACTTTTCATGGAATTAGTTCATAAGAAAAAAGGTTCCATCGTCTTTGATGTATCCATTTCTTTTAGTATCTTTTGAAGATTCTTGGATACCTTTGAGATTTCTTAAAACAAATTTTAGGTCATCAAAAAACTGGAAACTACCTAAACTATATTCATTTTTTTGTTTTTCTTCATTCCAAATTTCAACAATGTAAGCCGCCATAGGAAGAAAATCAATAGTTTTTTGAGTTTTTCTATCAAAAGTAAATAAATGAAAAGCAGTTACACCAGCTCGAAGTTGATTACCTGCTTGTCTGGTTACAACAACTCCCACACTAAAATTTTCATGTTTGTAAATCAATTTAAATGCACCACAAGCAACTTGAATTCTGTCTCCAATAGTTTTTTCTAATTTTGGGAAATATTTTAAAGCGGAATCCAAATCAATAGGTCTATACCAATTTTCATGTAAAAGCTCTTGAAATTCATTGAAGCGATAGTTTTTAATACTATTGAGAAAATCCGAATTAATATAAAAGGGTGTGTTACCTTGTGGAAAATTATTTAAAAAAGATTTAGGAATAACCGTAAGACTTTCAGAAGTATCTTCATCTTTTTCTTTGATGTTCCCTTCATCATCAATTTTATATTTATAAACACTTTTTATAGTACGAACAGCACCCTTTTCAAAAACTTTTAGTGTCTTTTCAAAAACCATATCACCATTAGGATTGATGGTTAATTTGGCATCACCAATAGAATTTTTTGCAAATCGAAAAAATTCTTTACCTAAAATTTCTCCATCTTTTCTTATGGATAAAACTACCCAACCAGGCATATCATGCTGAGTAGCAGAATTTCCCATAAGTATAACCGCAAAATTTTCTTTTATTAACAATTTATATTTAGCAAAATACTGAATTTCTGTCTTTTCTGATAAACTATCTACAAAGATGTTCAATAAATTTTGTTCAATGGGTTTATTTTTTGACCATTCAAACTTGGTAGTCAATGATTTCCATTGCAGAGTAATAGGTAATTGAGTATCCTCAAAAAGATTTAAAAAATTTTGGTATTCAGGATGTTCTTTGATGCTATAATCTTCTGTTTTTTTACAGCTAGAAAGTACAAAAACCACCAAAATCAATAAATAAACATTCAAAAATTTCATTTTTTAAAAAGTCACGCAAAATTGCAAAATTTTTGTAGTAATAACAAGTTTATTTGATTAAATCCTTATAAATACTGAATAAAACAGAATAGTTTTTATATTTTTTTAAGAAACAAGTTTCCCTTATATTAATGAAATATCATTTTCAATAAAAAAAATCATTAAATTTGCAAGCAAAAAATATGAGTTTCGGAATATTAAAAGGAAAAGTAGGAATTATTACTGGTGCATTAGATGAATCTTCTATTGCTTGGAAAACTGCTATAAAAGCACATAATGAAGGTGCCAAAATTATACTAACTAATGCTCCTGTTGCTATAAGAATGGGAAAAATCAAAGATTTAGCCGAGAAAATTCAAGCTCCTTTAATTCCTGCTGATGCAACTTCTTTAGAAGATATTACTAAACTATACGAAGCGGCTCATTCAGAATTCGGACAGATTGACTTTTTATTACATTCCATAGGTATGTCTCTTAATGTTAGAAAAAATAGACCCTATACCGACCTAAATTATGACTTTTTAAATAAAACTTATGATATTTCGGCTATTTCTTTCCATAAAATGATGCAAGTAGGATTGAAATTGGATATTTTTAAAGAATATGGTTCTATTGTAGCGTTAAGTTATATAGCTGCACAAAGAACTTTTGGTAAATATAATGACATGGCAGAAGCAAAAGCTTTATTAGAATCTTATGCAAGAAGTTTTGGTTATCATCTTGGAAAATTAAAAAAAGTAAGAGTGAATACAGTTTCACAATCCCCAACCCCAACTACTGCGGGAAGCGGTGTAGAGGGTTTTGATAAAATGCTTCACTATGCCGAAAAAATGTCCCCACTTGGAAATGCTACTGCAGATGAATGCGCTGACTTTATTATTATCCTTTTTTCTGATTATACAAAAAAACTTACCATGCAAAATATTTATCATGATGGTGGTTTTTCTTCTGTGGGTGTAACCGAAGAAATTTTAGAAAATTTTAAAGATGCTTAATTTAATGAAAAAAATATTGTTTTTAATTGGTATAACTATTTTATTAAATTGTACTCAAACACCAAAAGTTGAAGTTGTAGAAGAAGAAAAAAAAGAAAATATCCAAATAAACCAAAATGATACCCAAGAAAAAATACAAATATCTCAAAAAGATACTCTAATAAATTTATCTACTGACACTTTAAAAAATGATACATCAAAAGTTGAAAAGAAAATAGAAGAAGAAAAAGAAAAAAAGAAAATAGAAAAAGAAGAAAAAAAGGTAGAACCAGAAATCAAAGAACCTGATTTCCCGGACTTGCCAGAAACAGATGTTTACAATCCTAAAGAAGACCCTGCTCCCAATGAATTTGTTTTAGTGGATAGAGAAGCTAAACCCAAAAATTTACCACAAATTATTGAAGACATTAAAATAGATGCAAAACTTTATGGAGTGAAAGGTAAAGTTGTTGTTGGTATTTTGGTAAGTACTCATGGGAACTACTTAAAACATTATTTTTTTGGAGTTACCAATAAAAAATTAGAATATATAGTAGCTGATAAAATTCAAAAACTTAAATTTAGACCTGCTACTTTAAACGGAGAACCTGTTAAAATGTGGTACAAAACAACAATAGAAATTAACTAATATGAATATACTTTTAGTTGCTGCTACTCAAATTGAATTAGCAGATATTATTGACAAATTTGGTAAAGAGTCGTTTGTATTTAAAGGACATAGAATTGTTCCTTTAATTACAGGAATGGGTATGGTGAATATTGCCTATAAATTAGGGAAGTATTTTACTAAAAATCGCTTTGAATTAGCCATAAATTTTGGTGTTGCTGGTTCATTTTCTCAAGAAATTCAATTAGGTGAAGTTGTAGAGGTAGTTGAGGAATGTTATGCAGACTTAGGCATTTTATCTCAATCTGGATTTGAAGGTATGAGGGCCATGGGCTTCGTAAATTTTTATGCAAATAATCAAGCATATTACAACACTATCAGAAATCCTAATCCTTCTTCCTCTAACTTAAAAAAAGTTTCTGGTTTGACCTTAAACCAAGTAAGTGGCTCTCAAGAAAGTATAATAGAATTAGGCAGAAGATGGAAAAACAAACATATTGAAACTATGGAAAGTGCCGCCTTTTTTCAAGTTTGTTTAGAAGAAAATGTCCCTTTTTATGCTTTTAGAGCAATTTCTAATTACGTTGAACCCAGAGATAAACATAAATGGCAACTCCAAGAAGCCATTGAAAATGGAGAAAGGTTCTTATTAGATTTTTTAGAAGAATTATAAAATTCATCTAAAAGATTGCGAATTTTTATATTGGCAACTGATGGCTAACTTAATCAAATAGCAGGAATTTAGTTTGTTAGTTTTCATAACCTAAATAAGAATTTAGAGATTCTAATAAAACTTTTACAGAAATAACCTGATCATTTCTGAATATTTTCAAATTTACAGTTTCATTAGGTGAAAGAGTTGCAATTTTTTGTTTTAAATCAGGAAAATTTTTTAATTTTATGTTATTTATTGCTAAAATAATATCTCCTTCCATTAAACCCGCATGAAATGCTGGAGAATTTAATGAAACTGATGAGATTTCTAAACCATTGGTATTCAATTTTTTATAAAAAAAAGGATTATTGGTATTTTGAGCAGTAATTCCCAAAAAACTTCTATTCACTTTACCAAAAGTTATAATATCTTTAACAACTTTAAGAACTAAATTTGACGGAATTGAAAAACTAAAACCTTCAAAATAACCCGATTCAGAAGCTATAGCTGTATTAATACCCACCATTTCACCTTTCAAATTAACAAGTGGACCACCAGAATTTCCGGGATTAATAGGAGCATCTGTTTGTATAAAAGATTCAATAATTAAATCAGAAAACTCTTGGTTATCTAATTGATTTTTAAGAACTCCTATATCTCTTCCTAAACCACTTACGATACCTTTTGTAACTGTTGAATGTAAATGAAATGGACAACCAATAGCTAAAACCCATTGTCCAACTTTTAATTGGTCAGAATTACTAAAAACTATAGGTTTAAGAGGAATATCCGTTTGAATTTTTAAAACTGCCAAATCCGTAAATTCATCATATCCAATTAATTTAGCTTCTAATTTTACTTGATTATGAAGTTCTACTTCTATTAATTTCGAACTTTTGATGACATGATAATTGGTAATAATATATCCTTGTAAATTAAAAATTACTCCTGCGCCCGTTGATTCTTTTTGATTGGTTTTCCATGCTTTTATAGAAACAGTTGACTGTAACGCTTGTTCTGAACCTTCTGTAAAATCAACTTGATTTTCTAAATTTACACTAAAAGTATTTTTTTGATATTGAAAAGGCGCAAAATTTTGCCATTTTTGGTCAATTAAATAATGAGTATAATAACTACCCACAACAAAACCCAGAAAAAGAGTTAAGCCTGCAAAAGCATAGTTTTTCCAATTCATACCTCAAATGAAATTTATACGAAAATATCAACTTTTTTAATGAATAACATTTTATTCTTTTTCACCTTGTGTGGAAAACCACTTAAAAAACTAAAAAATTAAAATACAATTCAATAAAAATCAGTTACTTATTTATGTTAAAAAAGTTTATTGTGATAGCAAATTGATTATTAAGGTTTTCATAATATGAACCTCACCCATTCTCGTTGAATGTATTCCTTTTAACGATAAATCCGCATTTAAAAGATGTAACAAGTTTTGTTTAATTTTGGAAATGCTATATTTTTGTAAAGCTAATTTATATTTTGTCGCAAAATAGGGATTAATTTTAAGAAATTCTGCAATTTCTTTTTCATTGTTCTTATTGGATTGTTTTAACATTCCGAGTTGTAAATAAAATTTATAAATTTGGGGAATCAACATTAAAGGTGGTTGTTCTTTAAAATTTTTACTCATTTGGTCAATAATAAGATGGGCATTATTTACATCTTTTAAACCCAAAGCATCAATTAATTGAAAAACATTAAAATCTTTATCTATATTAACAAATTCAAATACAATTTCTTTGGTAATTTTATTGAGGTTCTTGGCATTCAAGTAAATAAATATTTTTTTTAGTTCACTTTCAATCAGTTGAAGATTAGTACCTAAATATTGCACAATGATTTGAAGAGCATCACTATCAATTTGAAACTGCTTATCACTCACCATTTGTTGAATGTAAAGAATAACATCTTTTTCATATAAAGCTTTAGATTCAAAAAAAACAGCAGAATTTTTTAGGGCTTTCATGAACTTAGAACGCCCATCAGGCAATTTTTTATCTTTGTAAATTAAAACTAGTACGGTTGTAGGAACAGGTTTTTCTAAATAAGGTGTTAAAATCTCAAGGTCATCTTTTTTTGCTCTTTGTAATTCTTTGACAATCACTAATCTTTTTTCTGCCATCATGGGATAACCCCTTGCTGCCGCTATCACTTGACCCAGCTTGATTTCTGGTGCATAAAGCACATCATAATTAAATCCCTTTTCTGATTCCCTTAAAACATTATTATCAAGCGCTTCATAAATTTTATCTATAAAATAATTTTCTTCACCACACAAAAAATATACAGGCGAAAATTCTTTTTTTTGAATTTTTTGAATAATTTGATTATAAAGCATAAATTATTTACAGTTTTTACAACTGGGGTCATCAATTTTTTGGTTCAAATCAATAACTGTTATAATTTTAGTTTCTTCTTTACAAGCCGCTAAAACTACTCTAATTTTTTGTTTCTCTTTACTGGTAATACCTTCCATCGCTAAAACTGGACAAGGTTTTTTCTTTAACTCTGACTTTTTAGGATTTATTTGTCCTTTTGTAACAATTTCTTTAATTTCCTCTAAATCAATTTTTCTACAATCCATTCTACACTGAGCATGCTTTGTTAAAACAACTTTTGAACTAATCTTTAACTTTTTGTCTTTCTTATCAGATGATTGAGTATCAGAGCTATCAGAATTTGCAACCTTTGTTTGTTTATTTTTTTCAGTTTTAGGTTGATTATTCAAATTTTGATGAGTAGAATTTCCACTACAACCTACTAACATCAAAAGTACTAACGAAAGAGTAAAAAAATATTTCATTGGAATAAAAGAGTTCGTAAAACTACAAAAAAAATAAAATATCCAAAAAATCTTTAAGATGTTTTTTATTTGGAAATCGCTTAACAATTTTTGTTTTATATTTACGTTCATGAAAAATATTAAAATCACATTTTACGGTGGGGTAGAAACCGTTACGGGTTCCAAGCATGTAATAGAAACCCCTAATGGTTACAAAATTTTATTAGACTGTGGTTTATTTCAAGGCAAAAGTGATAAAGACCCTAATAGACAGTTTGGTTTTGACCCAAGAACTATTGATTGTTTAATCTTAACCCATGCCCATATAGACCATTGCGGTTTAATTCCCAAATTAGTAAAAGAAGGTTTTAAAGGTAATATTTATTGCACGCCACCTACCTTAGAATTAGCTCAAATCATGCTTGAAGATAGTGCAAAAATTCAAGAATTAGATATTGAATATGTTAATAAAAGAAGAGCCAAAAAAGGTTTGAAACCTATTGCTCCTATATACACAATCGAAGATGCAAAAGCAAGTTTTGAGTTTTTATTTATGGTAAATTATAATCAGTTTTTTAAAATAAATGATGAAGTAGATTTATACTTAACCGATGCAGGGCATATTATTGGTTCTGCTTGTGCAAATTTATATTTTCATAGAAACACTCCACATGAATTTAGAATTACCTATACTGGCGATGTGGGTAGAGAAATAGATAAAATCTTAAAAAGTCCTGAAATTTTACCTAATCCCAATGTTTTAATTTGTGAAAGTACTTATGGTAACAAAACTCATAGACCTTCTCAAGATTCTATTTTGTTTGATATTGTCTATGAAACTTGTATTAAAAACAAAGGAAAATTAATTATACCTGCATTTAGTGTAGATAGAACTCAAGAAATTATTTACGCCTTAGATAGATTAAAGACCCAAGGTCTATTGCCCAGAATCCCTGTTTATGTGGACAGTCCGCTTTCTATCAAAGCTACTTATATCATGAGAAGATTTTCAGAATATTTCAATCAAGACATCAAAGAATACATGCAAAAAACAGATGGCGATGCATTCCATTTTGATAACTTGTATTATGTAACGGAACGTTCAGATTCCAAAAAATTAAATGAAGCACAAGGTCCTATGATTATAATTTCCGCATCAGGAATGGCAGAAGCCGGGCCCGTAAAACATCATATTATGCACTCAATAGAAAATCCTAAAAATACTATACTTTTTTCAGGTCATTGTACTCCTGAATCTCTGGGTGGTAAGTTAATATCTGGACAAAAAGAAGTGGTTATTTTTGGGGAAATTTATAAAGTAAACGCAAGAATAGAAAAAATTGATGGTTATTCCGCTCATGCTGATAAATTGGAACTCTTAGATTTTATTAATCCATTAGACAAAAATCAGCTTCAGCTAATATTTTTAGTTCACAGCGAAACCGAAACAGCAGAATGTTTTCAAACTTTTTTAATTCAGAAAGGTTTTCAAAATGTAATTGTTCCTAAACTTAAACAAAGTTTTTGGGTTTAAAATTATCAAATTTTTTTTATTTTTGTAGCATAATCATCATGAATTTTTTATATAAAATACTCATTTTTAATTTTTTATACTTGTTTTCGTTGAATATATTTTCTCAATCCACCTATGAAGAATGGATGGAAACCGGAAAGTATGAATACATGAAAACTTTTCCTTACAATGATTTAAAAGCCGCTGAAAAAGCTTTTCAAAAAGCTATTGAAATTCAGCCTAAATCTTCTGAAGCTTGGTTTCGTTTAGCTTTAACTTACCAAAAAATGTACTGTAATGATTTTGATGCCATTGAAAATTTAAAAAAACATCAGGCACAATTAATTAGTGATACTTATAAAAAAACCTTAGAACTTAATCAAGAAGAATTACAACTGAAAGATTTGTCCTATGAACCTGATGCCATGCTCAACAATATATGGGGTCGTTTAGCTTTAGCTTATTGGAATTTTAATAAAATAGATTCCATGAAATGGGCTTTCAAAGAAATGAGCAAAAATTATTTCTATGAACCCTTAATAGAAATGGCTCAAAATATTCTTAATGAAACTGAACCCAATGCTATACTTTTTATCAATAGTGAAAATACTTATTATTACGCTCTATATAGCCAAATCATTTTAAACCACCGTAAAGATGTAAAAATTATTTACTTTGAAGGACTAAATTCTGTTTGGTATGACGTTTGGATTCAAAACATTTATTTTCAACAACTTAATATTTCAAAAGACGAAATTGAAGAAAATTTACAAGTTCAAATATTTGAAAATCAATTATTTTTTTCCAATTCACAAATCAGAACTAAATTAGAATTTCCTTTTTCTTCTCCTCAAATTTTAGATAGAGCCAATTGGTTTTTTTATAGAATTTTACAAAATAATGCATTTCAATTTGATGTTTATACTCTTGCAAGTTTTGATAATGAAATCACCCGTGCAATGAAAAATCATTGGAATATTATAGGTCTAACCAAAAGGTTATATTTTGAAATTCCCCAAAAACCTTATGAAGATTTAATCCATACTTCTAATTTATGGAAATTCGAAAAATTAAAGTCTTTAAACGGAAAAATACCGAGTCATTTACTTCGAAAATTACAGTTCTACCGTATGCCATTTATTTTTTACGCTTATAATCATATCAATGTTGATAACCATTTGGTTCACAAAATATTAGATACTTCTGAGAAGATTTTACCAGAAAATCTTTTACCTATGCAAAAAGACATAAAAGATTTTTATTCCCAAATTAAGCAAGCTATTAGCAAATGAAAGTAAGTAAAAATAATAATATGGGCGTGTCCCTTGCTTTGCTACGGCTGGCTACGTTTACACAGAGCTTGCAGAAGTGGGCTTCGCTATTTGCTTCGGTATTTCGGCAAGTTCAATATATCACGATTCTTTTCCTTTCAGTCAAAGGTAGTGCTAAACCCTTCGCATCCTTCACGCTTACTTCAAACTTCGTTTATAATCCTTTTTTTGCTCCAAAAGACTCCGTTGGGCAAGTTATTGAAAATGGTATTGTTTATTTACTTTACAAAGTTGAAGCTGGTGAAACCATTTTCAAAATCAGCCAAAAATATGATATTACTTCCTTAGAAATTCGTGAAGCCAACGGTCTTCCTAATTATGATATTGAAATCGGTCAAATTTTAAAAATCCCTAGAAGAAAACTTATTCTAAACCAAAAAGTTCCTATAAAACACGTAATTGTAACGGGTGATAACCTCTATTCCATTTCCAAAAAATACGACGTTACAGTCAAAGAAATTATAGATTGGAACAACTTAAAAGATTTTACTCTCCCCGAAGGAAAATCTTTAATCGTTGGTTACAAAATCGAATCTTATACAGATTTATCAAATTCCAATAAAAACAACTCCGATAATTTTGTTCCAGCAGTTCAAGAAACTGAAGTAAAGCCCAGAGAAGCAGAAAAATTAAAAAGCCTTCCTCCATCAGCTTTTGCTTATCCTAATTTTGACAAAAAGAAAAATAAAAAGTACTACGAAGTTAGTGAAATTGGAGAAATTTTGGTTACCAATAATCCCTTATTAAATCCTAAAAAATTGCAATGTTTGCATGATGTTGTTCCTGTTGGTAAACTGATTGAAGTTACTCATTTAATAACCGGACGTTCTGTATTTGTTGAGGTAGTAGGAAAAAAAACAAATCCTAATGTTATACTAGAAATTTCTGAGAAAGTATTAGATTACTTAGGCGTTCAAGACCCTAAATCATTTAAAACCACTATACTATACCGTTGGGAAGAGCAATAAATACTTAATATGTTAAAATATTCCTTTGAACCCATTTATAATCATCAAACAGAAATCCTTATTTTAGGTACATTACCCGGAGAAAAATCCTTGCAAGAACAAAGATATTATGCTCATCCTCAAAATGTATTCTGGAAAATACTTTCTGTGTTATATTCAACAGAATTTTTAACTGCTGATTCTTATAAACAAAAAAATTTACTTTTATATTATCGTTTAGGATTATGGGATTTGGTGATGAAAGCTCAAAGAAATGGTAGTTTAGATAGTAATCTCAAAGACATTCAAACGAACAACATATTTGAATTACAACTGCAATTACCCAATTTAAAAAAAGTTCTTTTTAATGGCAATACTGCGTTTCAATTGTATAAAAAACAGTTTGAATTTTTAGATTTTATTGATTATCAAGCATTACCAAGCACAAGCCCTGCCAACGCAAAAATGAATTTTGAAGAAAAATTAAATTATTGGAAAAAAGCTCTTAAATAAATTAACTTTTTATTTTACATCAGGAAAATTACCATTTACAAATACACAGTTAGGGGTCTTTCCATAATTTTTTTGTGGAGGTTGAACCAAAAAAGGAAAAGAACTTTGAGATTGTACCCATTTAAAAAGTGTATCAGCCCAAATTCTAGATGCGCCCCGTGTAGGATGGGCACCGTCTCTTGCTCTGGCTAACTGTAAATCTTTTGAAAGAAAAAATCTTTTTTTTCCTAATTTACTTTCTAACAATTGATTAATCCCCGTGTCAGGTTTCCAGTTGGGAGGACCTATCCATATCAATTTTATATCGCCGACTTGTGATAAAATATTTTCTACATATTTTGCACGGTCTTCAATGATATTACGAATAAATAATTCATTAGACCCTAAAGCCATAAAAATAATAGTTGGCTTGTAATAATCAATAAGTTTTTTTAATTGTTCTGATTGCCCCCAGACTAATGTTGATGAACTATACCAAATTGCAGGAAACAAATCATGCCCATTCTCTTCAGCATAATCTTTAAATGCAAACATTAATCCTTCTACCATAGAATCCCCTGTTAATAAAATTCTTTGAGGCGTTGTATCTAACTTGATGGTACTAGTTTCGATAAGTTCTTTGGAAATTTTGTCTACTAAATGAGGTTCATTAGAGGAATTTTCAGGTTTAAAAAAAATTTCAAGTTTATTTTTTTTGAGTTCAATGCCCAATAATACAATAGGATTAGAATAAAAACCGTAACCAACAAAAATAAAAAGTATAAAAAAAACAAGAATTAAAGGTTCATTTAAAGGGTTTTTCATGAACGTTTTAACTTCATTAAAATATGTGGAATATTGGCTTCATAAAAAATGTCACCTTCGGGAACAAAATTCAAAGCCTCATAAAAAATTTGAACACCAATTTGGGCATGTAAGTAAATAGGATATGCAGGGTCTAATTGTTGAATCACATGTTCCATGAGTTTTTTACCAGCTCCTTTATTTCTGTATTCAGGAAGTACACAATTTCTTTCAATTTTTTGCCCTTTTTCAGTAAGACGAACTCTGCAAGCACCGCAAACATTACCATCAATAAAAGCTAAATAATGTGTAGCAGTTTTATCATGTTCATCTTGGTCTTCTTCTAATGGAACTCCTTGTTCTTCCACAAATACTTTCTTCCTTATTTCTAGTGCTTTTTCGTAATCTTCTTGGTTAGTTACAACTTTTACAATAATCATAGGCAGCTGATTATTCTACAAAATTAAGAAAAATTTCATTTAACCAAATTTTTTTTAATCTTCTGATACGAATTTCAAAATTTTAATATCCCTGTAATATTCTTTTTGTACTAAAACTTCATTTTGGTAAACCCATACTTCGTTTTCAATGTAAAATTTTTTATCAATGAATTCAAAATTTTTAAAATCATAACGCATCATAACTTGCGGGCTAACCTCTTCAATGATTCTTAAAACTTGTAGAGTTTTTTCATCTATCCACCATTGATTTTTGGTAAAATCGTTGGGTTTTGAACCAATTACTCTTACTTTTTTGCCATTTAATTCAGTGGTATAACTAACATTGAGGTCAATACCAAAACTGTTGATTTTTTCTAAGGAAGTTTTATATGGATAAAAAACAAAACCACCAACCATAAACAAAAGTCTATTGGGTGAATATTTTTTTTCTTTTAAAACACCAAAATCATAACGGTAAGAACTATCATTTTGAAATAAAACATAATTTCCGTTATTCATTCCGAATTGTATTCTGAAATATTTGGGGTAATTGATTTCTTCATACCAAACCGAATTTCCATATAAACTATCATTTTTGTAATGCTCATTTTCTTGTTTAAATTCAAAATGTTGAGGGATTTTATGGAGATTAGTGTGGTAGAATTTTTTATAAAATTTTTTACCTGATTGGATTTTTTGGGCATTGACAAAAGGAAAAAAAAGGAAAAAGGAAAGTAAGACTTTAAGGCATGCGTTAGGGGTATTTAAGGAAAGTACTGGAATTGGTTGCAAAATATGAGAATAGAAAGAATTGTGATAGATTGAGTTCATCAAAATACTGAATTGAAGTGAGACCCACTTAGGCAAGCTCTGTATAAAAGTAACAGCCCGAGCTTGAGCTTTAGTAAAGAGGAAATCACTAATAATTTTAATCATGAAAAAGCTTTTGTAAGTGATTGAAAAGTTTCAGGATGTTTGATATTCAAGTATAATAAAAATAATCCCGCTAAAAGCAAAAGTGTTAAAATGGTTTTAATGATTTTTAAAATGGCTTTAAAGGCAATAAAAAATGGTAAAAATTTGGTAATCAAAACTGTAGCTGCTAATCCAGAACCTGCTGCACTCGTTGTTTGGACAACCATGGGTGAAACTTTTGAACTAATAAAGGTTACTGCATACTGAAATGCAACGTAAATTAAAGCAATAAAAACCAAAAAAAATCCTAATTTTAATAATATTTTGGAAGTCATATTTGCGTTTTGAATTTGATTTTTTTCTGGGTACTTATCTAACCAACTCATAATTTTATAGTTTATTGCGGTTTTTCCAATACCAATAGCCA
This sequence comes from uncultured Bacteroidia bacterium, assembly GCA_938006875.1. Taxonomy (GTDB): domain Bacteria; phylum Bacteroidota; class Bacteroidia; order J057; family CALLMJ01; genus CALLMJ01. Next base: position 8,395 of record CALLMJ010000001.1, on the reverse strand, counting down.
AAAATACTAGCAATGATGTAAGGAACAGCTAATAAGTAAATAATTCCACTGTTCAAACCTAATCCTACTTTTCCTCCGCTTTCAATACCTGCTTGAACATTTTGTTTACACATAGGACATTGAGCCATCAAAAAACTTAATTTTACAAAGAACAGAATTAAAAACAATAAATACTTTTTCATAAATTTATGAATAATAAGGGGAAATCATCAAATAAACTACTACGCCTGTAACAGAAACATAAAGCCATATTGGAAAGGTATATTTCACGATTTTTTTGTGTAATTCTATCTGGGAATTGATACCTCTGTAAATAGAAAAGAGTGCTAAGGGTACTACAAAAATGGCAAGAAAAATATGGGTAATTAGAAAGAAGAAATAAACATAACGAATCATTCCTTGCCCACCAAAACGAGTTTCTGGAACAGAAGCATGGTAAATTACATAAGAAATTAAAAATAAGGAGGATAATATCAGAGCAGAAAACATACAAACTTTGTGAAGTTTCAAATTTTTATTTTTGATAAAATATACACCAAGAATTAACAAAATACTAACGGTAAAATTAATACTTGCATTAAGTGTGGGTAAAAATTTCACGTTAAAGCCGGTAATACTCAATTTTGGCATATAAAGTAAAACAGCGACTACCATAGGAATAGCAATAGATAAAACCCAAATTAAAGGTATATAAACTTTATCTTTCAAAATTTGATTTTTTTCCATAATTATCAAACAATCGTTAAGAAAATAATGTTCGCAAATATACAATAAATTTCAAGAATACGAAAAGTTTTTTTGAAGGTTTTGGAAATAAAAAAATGTTTTTTTAATATTGCAGTTTGAAAATAAGCACTCAATGAGTACATACGTCGAACAGTTAAAATCTACCCAGGAGCAAAATATACTGGAAATCAAAGAGTATGCAGGCGAAGTTACTTTTATTGTAAAAATATCGGGTCTGCATGATTTTTTAAAAGATTTAAAAACGAATCAAGGTTTTGATTATTTAGTAGATATTGTTGTAACCGATTTATATGAAGATGGTGATAGATTCGAAATTTCTTATAATGTTTTTAATTTATCTAATAATTCTCGAGTTCGTGTAAAATCAAAAATTTCTGAAGATAAACCAGAAGTTCCTACTGTTACGGATATTTGGCCTTCAGCGAATTGGTATGAAAGGGAACAATATGACATGATGGGAGTAATTTTTACGGGTCATCCTGATTTAAGAAGAATCTATATGCCAGAAGATTTTGAATATTTTCCATTAAGAAAGGAGTTCCCTCTTATTGGTATTCCGGGTTCTATTCAAACACCAGAAAAAGATCCCCCCAAAGGATATTAATGTATGTTTTTCATATTTCTTTAAAACTCTCTGGTTTTCTGGAGAGTTTTTTTATTTTTGCATTCAAACCTTAAATATTCATGAAACTATATTTTCAAAAATTATTAGAACCCTATCCTATTGAATCGTTAGCTTTTTTTAGATTAGCTTTTGGTTTATTAATGTTTTTTTCTATACTCCGTTTTTTTTTAAATGGATGGATTGATGAACTATATATAAAACCTGAATATTTTTTTTCTTACTATGGTTTTGAATGGATTAAACCCTTTAAAAGCCCTTACATCTATTTTTTATTTGGAATTTGTGGATTGAGTGCATTAGGTATTGCTTTAGGATTTTGGTACCGCGCATGTGCTGGGATTTTCTTTTTAAGTTTTACTTACATTGAACTAATGGATAAATCTAACTATTTGAACCATTACTACTTAATTAGCATGTTAAGTTTTTTGTTCATCTTTTTACCTGCCCATAAAGCCTATTCCATAGATGTAAAACTAAAACCTCAAATTTTTTCAAAAGAAATTCCTTATTATATGATTTTGATTTTAAAACTTCAAATTGTATCGGTTTATTTTTTTGGTGGGTTATGTAAAATCAAGTATGATTGGTTGATTTTGGCTCAACCTTTAAAGATTTGGTTAGGAAGTTCAAGTCATTGGTTTTTATTAGGACCTATTTTTGCTCAAGAATGGGCTGCTTATATATTTTCGTGGGGAGCAATGCTCATGGATTTATCTTTACCTTTTCTTTTATTCTATAAACCAACTCGTATTTATGCTTTTTTTATTGCTATCATTTTCCATCTTTTGACCCACCTTTTATTTTATATCGGAATGTTTCCTTTCATTATGTCAGCTTGTATATTGATATTCTTTGAGCCTCATTTTCATCAAAAAATTTTAACTTTTTTTAAATTTCATCTTTTTAATCCCCCCCAAAATACAAAAAATGTATCATTACCCAAACCCTTTTTATCATCAATTTTTTATAAGTTACTTCCCATTTTTATAGGATTACAGTTTTTTTTACCTTTCAGGTTTTTATTGTATACAGGAAATATGCTTTGGACAGAGGAAGGTTTTCGTTTTGCTTGGCATATTATGCTTATTGAAAAAGCCGCTCATTTAGAGTACATCATCAAAGAACCTCAAACTAAAAAACAATGGATTGAACGACCAGAAAACTACTTAACCAAAAACCAAGTAAAACAACTTTCTACTCAACCCGACATGATATTAGAATTTGCACATTTTTTAAAGGATAAATATCAAAAAGAAGGAAAAAAAGTAGAGGTTTATGCGGATAGTTATTGCTCTTTAAATGGAAGACCCTCACAAGTTTATGTAAACCCCAGTGTAAATTTAGCCGAAAAAAAATATACCCCTTTTAAAGCTTTTGATTGGATTATACCTTTGAATAATTCTCAATAAGTTTTAATTGTTTTATTTTTGCGGTATAATGAAAATTCAAGATTTTAAATCTATTAGAAAAAAAATTTATCAATTTTGTGCTTATCAAGAACGTTCTGAAAACCAAGTAAAAGAAAAATTAAAATCATTGGGTCTTCAAAATGAACAACAAATCTTTGATTTAATTCAAGAACTCAAAACAGAAAAATTTATAGATGAAGAACGTTTTGTAAAATCCTTTGTCAGAGGTAAATTTAGAAATTGTAAATGGGGTAAAGAAAAAATTTTGTATGAATTAAATGCTCAAAACTTTTCTTCAAAACTTGTTGAAATCGCTTTATCGGAAATTGATGATGAAGAGTATTTTCAAAATTTATATCAACTGGCAAAGAAAAAAATACAATCTTTGTATGATGATAAAGATGCTTATCTCAAAACTCAAAAGTATCTACTACAAAAAGGTTATGAGTTAGAAAATATTCAAAAAATTTTAAAGGAAATAAAAGAAAATGGTTCATTCACAAATTATTGATTTAAGGTCAGACACTGTTACAAAGCCTACCCAAGAAATGTTAGAATTTATGATGCAAGCGGAGGTAGGTGATGATGTTTTTGGTGAAGACCCAACCGTACAAAAATTAGAAAAAAAACTCGCAGAAATGTTAGGTACGGAAGCAGGTCTTTTTTGTCCTTCTGGGACTATGACTAATCAAATTGCTATTAAAACGCATACTCAACCCGGTGATGAAGTAATTTGTGAGGCTCATTCCCATGTTTTTTATTATGAAGGCGGTGGAATTGCTTTTCATTCAGGTTGCCAACCCCGAGTTTTAGAAGGTAATTATGGTAGAATAACTGGAGAACAGATAATAAAAGTCATAAGACCCGATGATATTCACCAACCTATAAGCCGTTTAGTATGTTTAGAAAATACTGCCAATCGAGGAGGCGGTGCTTGTTATGATTTTCAAGAAATCTTAAATATCCAAAAAGTTTGTGAACAAAATCAAATGGCCTTACATTTAGACGGAGCAAGGTTGTTTAATGCAATAATTGCTCAAAATGAAAATCCATTAGACTATGGAAAAGTGTTTGATAGCATCTCCATTTGTTTGAGTAAAGGGTTGGGCGCACCTGTGGGTAGTGTTCTCTTAGGAAAAAAAGATTTTATTAAACGTGCTAAAAGATTCAGAAAATTGATGGGTGGTGGCTTGAGACAAGCTGGTTACTTAGCAGCAGCGGGAATTTATGCTCTTGAAAATAACATTCAAAAGCTTGCTAATGACCATCAGCATGCTAAAATAATTTCTGATAATCTTGCAAAAACCTCTTTTGTTCATCATGTTTTTCCTGTTCAAACCAATATTATTCTTTTTCAAGTAAAGCCTAATTTACACCCATTAGAAATTATTTTCAAACTTAAAGAACACCAAATATTGTGTTTACCCGTTGGAGAAAGACATATTCGTATGGTTACTCATTTGAATATTACAGAATTAATGGTGGAAAAAGTGGTAGAAGTGATTAAAAAGATATAAAGAATTTACAATTTTATTTCGACATAAGTGTGAGGGGGAGGGTACAATTCAATAATACTCATTGACTACGAAGTGGCACTGCCTTTTGATGCTTTTGAAAAAAGTGTAAAAAGGATATATTGAGTTCACCGAAATGCAGAAGCGTTTGCGAAGCCCTCTTCGGAAAGCTCAGTGTAAACGTAGCAACCGACCCCAAAGTGTTAGTGAGTAGGTAAGCCCCAAAAAAATTTTTATTATTACTTTACACTCACAGTTATAAAAAAAGGTGTATTTCCTTTGATAGTAAGTAAAAATTTACCTTTATAAGGGGCTTTCCATTCCCATTGATTAGGTAAAGTTTCTTTTAAAAAATCAGCAATTTTATTTCCATCTGAGGTGGTAGTGTTTGATATAACCACTTGAGGTTTAAATTCACTCTCTATTTGAACTACAAGATTTTGATTGTAATCTAATGCAATCCAATAATCTTCATTTTTCCATTCATTTTTTTGATTTAACAATAAAGTTGAATGGTCTTTGTTTGAATATAACTTTTGAGGTTGTGAGGTAAGAACTTTCCAATTAGGTGGATTTTTATCTTCTAAATCAATCCAAGTAACAAACACTCCAATTCCATAACTAATAAAAAGGAAAAATACAGATCCATAAATCCATAAGTTTAAGTTTTCTTTCATTTCTTTTTTGTATAAATGAAATTGTTTAAGAGCTTTATCTAATGTTTTGAATTGCCAAACTGTAAATTCTTTAATTTTGGTAAACCAATCAGTTTTTACGTTAATGATGTTTTCAGTTTCGCAATAATCACAAGGAATACAGAAATGAGGTTTTAGAGTATCTAACGGAGCACCACAATTTCTACAAATAGGAATTTTTTTATTATCATCAGAAAATTTTGCCATTAAATTAGCTTGAAGGGTGGTTTTTAAAACTAAGAAGTCTTTCACAAAAGCGTTTAGAACCATGGGCAAAATAATAAGTAAAGTAAATAAAGCAAATGTAATTAGGTAAATCCACCCAGCTCCGATGGTATCTAGGTAGTTTACATGGATAATTGGGGCAATAGCCATAATACCAAAGTAAAGGAAAAAAATCAAAGCCAAAGCCATTGCACCTCCTAACCAAACAAAAATAGTAACTACTAAACTTATCATACTAAAAACTCCTTCTGCTAAATTATTCCAAGTGAGCATCCATTTTTTAGGAGGAATAGAAATTTCTTTATAAACTTCTTCTGCTTCGTCTAATTGTTTTTGGCGTTCTAATTGTTTTTGTTTTAGTTTTCGATAATTTTCAGGAATCTTTACTTCAGAGTTACAGAAGTCACAATTTGTAGTTTCTTCTGTTGATAAGGATACAGAATTACCACAATTAGAACATTTAATGGTATCTGTTAGTTCTAATTTATCAATTTCAGTTTGTTTAAATTTCATGGTTTATAAACTTTGCAAAAATAATAATATTAAATTTAGGTTCAACAATTTGTAAAAAAATTAAATAGATTACGAAAAACTCAAAGTTTATAGAAAGGAAAATTTATGTAAAACAGTCAAAATAATCAAGAAATAAAGTTAAAAATTATCAAGGAAAATGAAAAAAGATAAAAAAATTTTAAAGTAATATCAAAAAATATTATTTTTGTAGCGTAAAAGTTTAAAATTATTCATATGAAAAAATACCTATTAGGTCTCATCGCCTTGTCATTAACACAAATGGTTCATGCGCAAGGGAATAACAATGGAAATATTGATGGATTGGAAGAAATGGTAGAAAGAATGGAATTTATGGTTCCTATGCCAGATGGTGCTAGATTAGCTACCGATGTATTCGTTCCTATTCTACAAGATGATTTTAAAGCTTCTTTCAACTTATTTGGAAACAATGTAAGTTTAATGATAGCTAAAAAAGGTACTCAGTACTATTATTATCCGGGTCAAGCCAATCCATGGCAGTTACCGGTTATTTTTACAAGAACTCCATATAATAAAGAAGATCCAACTCAAGGTCAAATTGAATCTTTATTGGGTTATTGTGGAATTGTGCAGGATATGAGAGGAAGATATCGTTCAGAAGGTGTTTATTTACCGATGTATTCCGATTCATGGGATAAAACCCCTTATATGAATTCTCCTACCAGTGGTCACCCCTTAGATAAAACCCCCAATAAAGAAGCCAATCAACATGAAGATGGTTACAATACCCTTCAATGGATATTGAACGAAATGCGATGGGACTCCAACCACGATAATGTTATTGATTCTACTGATAACTTGTTATGTAATGGTAGCATTGGCATGCTGGGAGCATCAGCATTAGGAAACTCCCAATATCAGTTAGCAGGTGCTCATAAAATTGACCCCGACCAACCCGGATTGAAAGCCCTAGTTCCTATTGTTGCTTCCGCAGAACATTACCATGCAACAGGGCACCATAATGGTGTTTATCGTGAAAGAATTATAGATGGTTGGCTAAGAGGTCAAGTGGAAAGATATAATTTTGTAAATGACCCTAATGATACCAGTATTTATAATGGAATTCATTCTTTACAAGATTACGGACCCGGAATCACTACTTCAAGAATAGCAGCAGAAACAGCCATTGATGCTTGGGCAGTAAGTAATGGTGCCCATTATCCCCATTCTGAATTAAGGCCTGTAATGGATATGAGTCGTGCAACTTTAGATGCTAACGGTAATCCTATGAGAAACGGTCCTGTGAGTAGATATACTTTTTTGGATGTTCCTATTTATCATTTAACAGGTTGGTGGGATATTTTTACGGATGGTCAGTTGCAAACTTGGCAGTATTTATTAAAAGAATTAAAAGGGAAAAATCGTTATTATCAAAAACTCGTAATAGGACCTTGGGCTCATCAAACTATTGGTTCAAGAACAACAGGTGATGTTACTTACAAAAAAAATGTAGGTGATATCATGGGAGTTACATTTGATAATATTTCAACTTCTAATATTGGTGATGTAGGAAAATCCGAATTAATTACTTGGTTTAGAAAACTATTAGGGGAACCTACTGTAATCTTTCCACCCATTAATGAATGGCAAAATACAGGTATTCCTGGTACTCAAATTATGGTTCCCGCGGATACTTTTACTTCTTCTTTTACAGATTTCTTTAATTTTATCAATGGCACAGGTCCTTTAAGAAATTTTCCTATTCGTATTAAAAGTGCTTTATCGGATTCTAACCAAGTACAATATTTAACCATTCCTGCAACAGGTCAGTCTTTGATTGGGGATACTTCTGGTACAGTTTTAACCCCCCCTCAAAATATAGAATTAGATGCTTCCAAACCCGGTGGAATGAAACCTGTTAGGTTTTATGTAGTTGGACCCAACGGTAATGACCCTTACGATGGTTTAAATGGAAACCCAAGCGTTGGTAATTACTGGTATGAAGCTGATACATTTCCAATTCCTAGTATTGTAACTCCAACTCCTTTGTATTTACATCAAAATGGAACAGTAGATTTTAGAAAACCTACCACCAATGAAGGTACTCTTTCTTATGTTTCAGACCCCAATGATGCTGTAATTACAACTGGTGGAAACAATATGATTGTTTATACTCCTGATGGTTCAAGAACCAGCCAAGGCCAAATGAATTTAGCAAATCTAGATTGGAAAACGAAAACTATGGATAGACCTGACGTCCTACAATTTATTTCTAATACCATTACAGACTCTGTTTGTATTATTGGAGAGCCTATTGCAATGCTTTACGCGAAAACAAAACCTCAAGGTACATTATTCCTAGAAGAATCCAATTGTGATTTTATTATTAGAATTGTAGATGTATGCCCTGATGGTAGAGAATTGTATGTCTCAGAAGGAGCTTTAAATATTCGTGCTCGTGATTATGCAAGAGCTTACGCCGAAGATAAATGGTTGATTAGTAACGAAGCTGTTGATACTATTAAATGGTCTAACGCAAAATCTGATTCTATTTATGAATTAAAATTCAAAATGTTGCCCATTGCTTACTCTTTTGGTAAAGGTCATAAAATCAAAATATTAATTTCTAGCTCAAATTACCCAAGATACCAATCCAATCCTAACTTACCATTAGAAGATAACGAGTTC